>NZ_JABMCU010000091.1:0-17741 GCF_013179605.1 Enterobacter sp. CM29
CGGACTTAATGGAATCATTCATTGAACCTTTTCGAAGTGAAACTGCATAATTCCTTCCGCAATTAAACGTTGCCAAATGATTTGATGGACAAACTTGCTTACGTCCCTGAGGAGGGATGACCCAATGCAAACATGGAAAAAGAAACTGGTTGTATCACAACTTGCATTAGCCTGCACACTGGCTATCGCTTCTCAGGCCAATGCGAAAGATATATCCGGCACGACATATAATACTTTTGGATATGACAATACTGCGTCCACGCCCTGGTATTATGGTTATGCTGACTGGGATTATTCAGATGCCACACATGATGGTGACATTTATCCAGTCATCAATAAATCAACCGTAAACGGAGTTATTTCGACATACTATCTGGATGATGGTGTCAATGGCCGTGCGAACGCGTTGAGTATTTCTAACAGCACCATTAACGGCATGATCACGTCAGAGTGTATGACCACGACGTGTGCAGAAGGCGTGGATACTGACGGCACTACGCATACCCAGTACGATCGTTTTAGCCTGACTGTTGATAACTCCACCATCAACGATACCTACGAGCATTATGCGTATGATGTCGTTAATGGCGATACCACTGAAACGCATTATCTGGACACCTATGGTCTGGGTAACGCCATCACCCTGGATGTTGAGTCTGATATCGTTATTCAGAACAATTCCCACATCGCGGGCATCACGCTGACGCAGGGTTATCAGGAGCTTGATAACACGCCATACGACGGTGTTGAAGGCGTTGCTAACAGCAGCAATATCTTTACCGATACGCTGGTGGTGAAAGACTCTGTGCTGACCTCTGGCGCATACAGCGATCTGGGCACCAGCGGCTTCTACGGTCAAACGGCGAAGCCGAGCGACTACGGTGAAACCAACGCCACGGCTGCGGATGATGCGGCGCTGATCGTTGCTGCCAGTGCGTCTGATAACGCCATGCAGACCACCGCTACCTTCGATCACTCTACCGTTACGGGTGACATTCTTTTCTCCAGCACCTTTGATAACAACTTCTACGAGAATGGCGATCCGGCAACGGATACCACAGAAGATGGCGTCTATAACCCAACCACCAACGGCTGGGATGGTACCGATAAACTGGATGTCACGCTGACCAACGGCAGTAAGTGGGTGGGTGCAGCGCAGTCCAGCGTTGAAGCTATCGGCACTGCGCAGATGTATGGCCAGGGCTACAGCAACGTAGACTGGCACGCATTGTCCCCGAATAGCATCTGGCCTGATTCTACCTTTGACAGCAACGGTCACGTTGCCGGTGAAGAGGTGTATCAGAGCGGCCTGTTCAACGTGGCGCTGGATAACGGTTCCGAGTGGGATACCCGCAAGATCTCCAACATCGATGCACTGACGGTGAACAACCAGTCTCAGGTCAATGTTGAAAACTCCGGCCTGCTGGCAGATTCCATCACCCTGACCAATGCTTCGACCTTGAATATTGGCGACAGCGGTGCCGTGGCAACCGACAGCTTGTATCTGGATAGCTACAGCCGTGCGGCACTGACTGAAGAGACGGCAGAACTGTATGCCAACACCATTACTGTAGACAACGGTGCAGAGCTGGCGCTGGGTCTGGGTCAGGTTGATACGCACAATATGGTGCTGACCGATGGCGGTGTGCTCAACGTTGCCAGCCGCGATTATGTGCTGAACAGCGACCTGAACAACGCACGCTATATCACCAACGATAGCCATAAAGCGGACTACGACTATGGTGTTGTCGCGCTGAACTCTGACGGCCATCTGGCGGTGAACGGTGACGTTGCCGGTAACTATAAAGTGCGCATCGACGATGCGACCGGTGCAGGCTCCGTAGCTGACTACAAAAACAAAGAGATCATTCGCGTCTATGACAATAACGCGGATACCGCTGCCAGCTTTACTGCGGCAAACAAAGCTGATTTAGGTGCATACACCTATCAGGCGCAGCAGAAGGGTGACACCGTTGTTCTCCAGCAGGAAGAGCTGACTGACTACGCCAACATGGCGCTGAGCATTCCTTCTGCTAATACCAACATCTGGAATCTGCAACAGGATACCGTGGGTACCCGTCTGACCAACAGCCGTCATGGCCTGGCAGATAACGGCGGCGCATGGGTGAGCTATTTTGGCGGCAACTTTGACGCGGATAATGGCACCGTTAGCTACGATCAGGACGTAAGCGGCATTATGGTGGGTCTGGATACTCAGATCGACGGTAATAACGCGAAGTGGATTGTCGGTGGTGCGGCTGGTTTCGCGAAGGGTGATATCAGCAATCGTACTGGTCAGGTCGATCAGGACAGCCAGACTGCGATGATCTACGCGTCGGCGAAGTTCATGAACGACATCTTCCTCGACAGCTCCATGAGCTACACCCGCTTCAACAACGACCTCTCTGCTACCATGAGCAACGGTCAGTATGTTGACGGTAATACCACGACTGACGCCGTTGGTTTCGGGATGAAACTGGGCTATGACTGGAAACCAAACCTGTCTGGCTACGTCACGCCTTACGCGGCGATCTCTGGCCTGTTCCAGTCCGGTGATGACTATCAGTTAAGCAACGACATGCGTATCGATGGCCAGTCTTACGACAGTATGCGTTATGAGCTCGGCGTGGATGCAGGTTATACCTTCAACTACGGTGGCGAGCAGGCATTAACCCCTTACTTCAAGCTGGCTTACGTGTATGACGATGCCGACAACAATGCTGATATCAACAATGACAGCATTGACAACGGCGTGGAAGGCTCTGCGGTTCGCGTGGGATTGGGCACTCAGTTCAGCTTCACGAAAAACTTCAGTGCTTACACTGATGCGACTTATCTGGGCGGCGGCGACGTTGACCAGAACTGGGGAGCAAACCTGGGTGTGAAATATACCTGGTAAGAAAAAAACGCGGGGGATTTTGCCCCCGCTTTTTTATGTGCTTTAAAAATAATAAAGAACCGACATATACAGATGACTTGAGGTATGCATGAACGTTAATGCGAAACCACTTTCTGAATTAAGCCGGCTCATAAAGTGTCTGGAAGTCGCCGGTACCCCATTTAAAACGGAACCACAACAATTTATAACTACCGGCAATAATGATGATGAACCATTGACATTTGTAATACAATCCGGCCTGACAGTCGTTCACCGTAAATCAGATGAATTACTCGTGGGTATTGCACGGGCACCCTATATTCATGGATTAAGTGCATGGATTAATGACAGCTATCTTGAATATTCCCTGATGGCACAAACACCTTGTTCCGGATTTTATTTGCCAGCCTCTACTGCATGCGAAATTATTCAAGAAGCGCAACTCTGGCAAGAAGCATTCTGCTGGCTTTCATGGCTAAATCATTTACTGGGAAAACGTGATATCCAGCTGGTCGGAAATAATTCGTATAGCCAAATTCGGGCGATGCTAATCAATATGGCCGAGTGGGATGACACGCTACGCTCAAAAATTGGTGTGATGAATCATATTCAGCGTAGCACGCGTATATCACGTTCGGTGGTTGCGGAGGTTCTGGCGGCGCTGCGTCAGGGGAACTACATCAATATGAGCCGGGGCAAACTGATCAGTATCAACCGTTTGCCCACGGACTATTAAGCTCAGTTAGCGGCCGTAAGTACCTGCGCTTTATTGGCGCTCAGCTCGGCTACAAGGTTATTTACGCCATCACTCATATTCACGAAGCGGGTGTTCGGTGACCGGGTGACCACCACAAAAGCGCCCACGTTTGATTGCGGAATCATCGCCATGTAGGTGATGAATCCGCCACCCCCACCGGTTTTTTGAATAATACCCGGGCGACCATCTTTTGGCGCCATATATACCCAGCCCATGCCGAGGGCATCGGCTTTACCGGGAACATCCATACCAATGACGCGACGTAACTGAGCACGCTGGTAGATGAGCGTCTGCATTCGGTCGGCCTGATTACTGCGCGCGTAAAAATCCGATGAGAGGAACTGTTGCATCCAGCGCATCATGTCGCCAGGCGTAGAGTAAACCCCACCGCTGCCAATGGCTGCCAGCGTGTTATTACACGGGCTGGCCCCTTTTTCCGCCACCATCAGACGCTTGCACTGGTCCGGGGAGGGGGTGTAAGTAGTATCTTTCATTCCGAGCGGACGCGTGATTTGCTCTTCAAACAGCTGAGGGTAAGGCTTACCTGAAGCCGTTGCTAACGCGTCGGCCAGCAGATCAAACGCCAGGTTAGAATAGCCAGCCTGAGAACCCGGGGCCGATTTCAGCGTTGCGGTGCTCAGGTAGTTCCAGCGTTGTTCGCGAGTTGGCCAGACAAAGACAGGGCGATGCGCAGCGCCACCGGGCTGTTCTCGCGGCAGGGCGCTGGTATGGGTCGCCAGGTTCACCAGCCTGATCGGCGTTCCCTGATATGTCGGAACGCGAGCGCCGGGTGGCGCATATTTGCTGAGCGGATCGTCGAGTTTTACCACGCCCTGATCGAGCAATTTCACCAGCATTTCGCTGGTCATCAGCTTGGTTATCGACGCGACACGGATAACGGAATCCAGCTGCGGGCGAACGTTATTTCCCGGTCGTGTCTCACCGAAGCTGCGAAACACCCGCTGGTTACCGTCGATCACGACCAGCGCCATTCCCGTTGCACCACTGCCGTAATAAATAAGGTTCGCATAGCGATCGGCAATGTCAGAGGCCAGAACCGGTGCCGTCAGAGGCTGTGCTGCCTGGGCGGTGGACAGGCTCACCGCACACAGCGCGGCGAAAGAGAGCAGACAACGTTTCAACGAAAAGCATCCATCCAGTGAATAAGGAGAGTTACGGGTAGTTATACTACTAATCGGCGTCGGGCAATCGTCCGATTTGCATAACGATAGCGAGAAAAACGTAACCGTGGGTAAATTTGCACAATTTACTTACGGCCAGACTCCCATTTTGTGACATCGGGCTTATGATAGTCACCAGTTACATTCATTATTGCGGAGAACGGTATGTCTGAAAAGCGTGTGGTTTTGGTGGTTGATATGCAGAATGGGGTGTTTAAGACGCCGCGCCATCAGAGTGAGAAATGTGTCTCACTGATCAATCAGCTTACCCAGGCTGCTGAGGCCGTTATTTTCATACAGCATACTGAAGCTGGCGGGCTAGAGGAGGGGAGCGAAGGGTTTGCATTGCTGCCCGATCTCAACCAGCCGGCAGGGGCGTTTTACGTCACGAAGACCGCTTGCGATGCCTTCTATAACACTTCGCTCGAGGCACTGTTGCGCGAACAGGAGATCGATGAATTTATTATCTGCGGCTGCGCGACGGATTATTGTGTCGATGCCACCTTTAAAAACGGTGTCAGCCGGGGCTACCACATCACGGTTGCGGAGGATGCCCACACCACGGCCAATCGTCCAGCGGCCGATGCCCAGGTTCTGATCGCGCACTATAACGATGTCTGGCGTAACTTCATCGCCCCTGCCAACCCGCCTTCGGTGAAACGCACCGAAACAATTCTTGAAAACTGGAAAGCGAACTAATAATTCACCCGCAGGTCTGACTTTTTTGCCTGAGCCGGGAGGCTGGCCCAGGCAAGGTTTCGTGTGGCGATATGTTAAACACAGCAACAGCCATAACAACAAGAAGGAAGCACAATGTTTAAGTCTTTTTTCCCAAAGCCGGGGCCCTTTTTCCTGTCGGCATTTATTTGGGCACTGCTGGCTGTCATTTTCTGGCAGGCCGGTGGCGGCGCGTGGCTGACCCGTCTTACGGGGGCAACGGGCGACATTCCCATTAGCGCTGCGCGCTTCTGGTCCATGAGCTATCTGCTTTTCTACGCCTATTACATGCTCTGCGTGGGGCTTTTTGCCATGTTCTGGTTTATCTATTCGCCTCACCGCTGGCAATACTGGTCGATTCTCGGCACGTCGTTAATCATCTTTGTCACCTGGTTCCTGGTGGAAGTGGGCGTGGCGGTCAACGCCTGGTATGCGCCGTTTTACGATCTGATCCAGACGGCGCTGAGTTCGCCGCATAAAGTGACCATTAACCAGTTCTACCATGAGGTGGGGATCTTCCTCGGCATCGCCCTCATCGCCGTGGTGATCGGCGTGATGAATAACTTTTTCGTCAGTCACTATGTGTTCCGCTGGCGTACCGCGATGAACGAACACTATATGGCGCACTGGCAGCACCTGCGTCATATCGAAGGTGCCGCACAGCGTGTGCAGGAAGACACCATGCGTTTTGCCTCTACACTCGAAGATATGGGCGTGAGCTTTATTAATGCCATCATGACGCTGATCGCCTTCCTGCCGGTGCTGGTGACGCTCTCATCCCACGTTCCGGAACTGCCGATTGTCGGCCATCTGCCGTACGGCCTGGTCATTGCCGCGATTGTCTGGTCGCTGATGGGAACGGGACTGCTGGCAGTGGTGGGGATCAAGCTGCCGGGGCTGGAATTTAAAAACCAGCGCGTGGAAGCGGCCTACCGTAAAGAGCTGGTGTATGGTGAAGACGATCCCAACCGTGCGTCACCGCCTACCGTGCGTGAGCTGTTTGGCGCCGTACGTCGTAATTACTTCCGCCTCTATTTCCATTACATGTATTTCAATATCGCGCGCATCCTTTATCTTCAGGTTGATAACGTTTTCGGGTTGTTCCTGCTGTTCCCGTCCATCGTTGCGGGTACGATTACGCTCGGTCTGATGACCCAGATCACCAACGTTTTTGGTCAGGTTCGCGGTTCGTTCCAGTACCTGATTAGCTCCTGGACTACGCTGGTGGAGCTGATGTCCATCTACAAACGTTTACGCAGTTTCGAGCGTGAGCTGGACGATAAGGATTTGCAGGAAGTCACCCATACATTAGGTTAAAAAGGAATTGCTATGCCATTTGCCGTACCACGTGCATTACCGCTGACGTTACTCGCCGCCGTCGTGCTGGCGGGCTGTGCCGAGAAAGGGGCTACCCCGCTCAAAGAAGGGGAGAAGCCCGTTGATGTGGCGAGCGTGGTGCGGCAAAAAATGCCCGCCAGCGTGAAGGATCGCAGTGAGTGGGCTGATGCGCTGGCAACGACCTTCAAAAGTCAGAAGATCGCGCCTACCGAGGAGAACATCTGCTCTGTACTGGCGGTGGCGCAGCAGGAATCGATGTATCAGTCAGATCCTGTTGTGCCTGGCCTGAACAAAATCGCCTGGAAGGAGATCGACCGCCGGGCCGAATCGATGCATATCCCGGTTTTCCTGGTACATACCGCCCTTAAAATCACCTCGCCAAACGGGAAAAGCTACAGCGAACGGCTGGATACGGTGAAAACCGAGAGGCAGCTCAGCGCCATTTTCGATGATTTCATCAATATGGTGCCGATGGGGCAGAAGCTGTTTGGCTCGCTGAATCCGGTACATACCGGCGGTCCGATGCAGGTAAGCATCGCATTTGCGGAAAAGCATACCGACGGCTATCCGTGGGATATCGACGGTACGGTGCGTCAGGAAGTCTTCTCCCTGCGCGGTGGGCTGTGGTTTGGGACGTATCACCTGCTGAATTATCCGGCCAGCTACGATAAACCGCTGTATCGCTTTGCCGACTTTAATGCGGGCTGGTATGCCAGCCGAAATGCAGCCTTCCAGAATGCGGTAAGCCGCGCCAGCGGTGTGAAGCTCGCTTTGGATGGCGATCTCATTGCTTACGGCAGCAGCGAGGCAGGGTCCACCGAACGGGCAGTGCGAAAACTTTCGACGAAACTGGAGATGAGCAACAGTGACATTCGCCGACAGCTGGAGAAGGGTGACAGCCTGGCGTTTGAGAAAACGGATCTGTATAAGCAGGTTTTCGCGCTTGCAGAGAAGAAAAGTGGAAAGGCACTACCCAGAGCCATTCTGCCAGGCATTCAGCTTGAAAGCCCGAAGATCACGCGTAACCTGACGACCGCATGGTTCGCAAAACGCGTGGACGATCGTCGGGCTCGCTGTATGGGACTGTAATCAGTGGCGGTTGCGCCAGCGCAGCACGAGCGCAATCACGCCCAGAACCATGCTGCCCGCGAGGAAGGGAATGAGCCCGAATACGGTGCTCACGCCTAAACCGATTTCAACGCGCGGGCGGCCGGTATCCTGCACCTGCATCAGATGCTCATACACGCCAGGGGCATGCACCAGCATATTCAGCAGTTGGGTTCCTGCCCAGAAACAAAACAGAACAAACAGGGCATAGGCAATATTCCCCGCCGTGGAGGTTTTTGGTTGTTTTCCGCCAAAAATCGGTTTCGACAATGTAAAGTCTGCCATAAGACCTCCCGAAAATATCACTCTGTTTTAATACGCGTCGTACAGGGTGAGTGTGACAGGTCATAGCATTTGTCAATATCAGAATCGTGGGAAATTCGGCTCAGGATTTCTCCTGGATTGTCGATTTCTGCATCACGTCACAAATTGATAACATAAGTGAAACTACGCTGCTTTTCAGAATTTACGTATCCGCCACAGACGGCTTTATCAAACTGTGAGAGGATAGTTTTTTTTCTGCCGGAGTTGTCATGAAGCTCACTTCCAAACTACGCCGTGACTGGCATTACTACGCCTTTGCGATCGGGCTGATTTTTATACTCAATGGTGTTGTCGGGCTGCTGGGATTTGAAGCGAAGGGCTGGCAAACCTATGCGGTTGGGCTGGTGACCTGGGTAATCAGTTTCTGGCTGGCGGGATTCATTATCCGCCGTCGTCCCGATGAGACGACGGCAGAGAAAGCCGACTAACCGTCAGTTAACAGAGCTTTTCAGGGCGCTGTCAGCGGCGTGACGCTCCAGCGCCAGTTCAATCAGGCGGGTGATCAGTTCCGGATAGCTTATTCCGCTGGCCTGCCACAATTTCGGGTACATGCTGATATTGGTAAAGCCCGGCAGGGTGTTGATTTCGTTAATCACTACCTCGTTATCCGCCGTCAGAAACACATCGACGCGCGCCATCCCACTGCATCCCAGCGCCTGATAGGCTTCAACGGCGATCGCCCGGATCTTGTCGTTAACGTCAGGATCGAGCGCGGCGGGAACCACAACCTGGGCACCTTTGTCGTCAATATATTTGGTGTCGTAGGAGTAGAAGTCGCTATTCAGCACCACTTCACCACAGGTACTCGCCTGCGGGAAGTCGTTACCCAGTACGGCGCACTCAATTTCGCGCCCGTTAATTCCCTGCTCAACCACCACCTTGTGGTCAAACTCAAAGGCCAGACGAACGGCATCGTTAAACTGTGCTTCGCTGGTGACTTTGCTGACGCCGACGGACGAGCCCTGATTCGCCGGTTTCACGAACAGCGGCAGGCCGAGTTGCGCCTGGATCTGCGCGAAGCTGTGTTTATCGCGGTTGGCGCGAGTGAGCGTGACGAACGGTGCAATATTCAGACCGGCGTCGCGCAGCAGACGTTTTGTGACGTCTTTATCCATGCAGGCGGCAGAACCCAGCACATCGGAGCCGACAAACGGCAGGTTCGCCATCCGCAACATGCCTTGCAGGGAGCCGTCTTCGCCCAGCGTGCCGTGAACGATAGGGAACACCACGTCAATCTGTGCCAGCGCCTGCGCGTTCCCGGCATCGATAAGCTGTCCCTGTGCCACGCCTGGAACCGTTGCGACGCTGATATCAGAAGGATTAAGGGCGATGCGCGCCGGATCATCAGCGTGTAACAGATACTGGCTGGCATCGTTAACATGCCATTGGCCCTGTTTATCAATGCCCAGCAGCACCACGTCAAAACGGCTTTTATCAATCGCATCAACGATATTTTTAGCCGATTGCAATGACACCTCGTGCTCTGATGATTTTCCCCCAAAGACAATACCTACGCGCTGCTTTGCCATCTCACTCTCTTCCAGTCTGACGAAAAGCCAATAACATACCACGATGCCCGGCGGGTTTCGCGGCCTTCTGCCATAATGTTTGAGGGATGTTGAAGGGGGGCGCGTGAAAGGAAAAGGTCTGCTTATTCTTATTGTTATTGCCGGGATCGCCACGGTGGGCTACCGCTGGTTGCCGCCGCATTACAACCCTTTCGTGCCGCTTACGCTTGACGATCCGCCTGGAAAAATAACCCAGTTTAAACTCCGGCGCTTAACGCCGCAGGCGTGCGAAAACCTGTTAGCGCAGGCGAATCAACGCCAGCTTATCCGTACCCAGGCGGTCGCTGACAGCGCCGGGGAATGTCCGCTGAGTAACGTGGTGCGCGTGCGCGATTTTGGCCCAGTGAGCCTGAACAGCAGCTTCCTTGCCAGTTGCCCGCTGGCGTTAAGCTCGGCGCTGTTTGTCAGCCAGCAGGCCCGGCCGCTCACCAAAACCTGGACCGGCAGCGAGCTTACGCGTATTGAACATCTGGGCAGCTTCGCCTGCCGCAATATCTACAGCCGCCCGGATGCGCGGCGCAGCGAACATGCCACGGCGGATGCGCTGGATATCAGCGCTTTCAGGCTGGCAAACGGACAGCGTGTTACCGTCCTCAACGGCTGGAAAGCGGAAAAGACGCAGCCCTGGCTACAGGCGCTGCTGTCGGCAAGCTGCGGCTATTACGGTAACGGTCTGGGGCCGGACTACAATGCCGCCCATGCCAACCATTTCCATCTGGGAATGCGCGGCTATGGCTTATGTCGATGAAGCATAATCTTCCGCCGAAAATTGGATAGATTGTGACTTATCTCACAAATATGATGACTGGGAAGATAAAACACCAAAGTCTGCAAGGCCGCATCTCTGGCGCTATGTCATTGCGCGTAACTTGCTAATCTGTCGGCGAATTCGCCTAAAAATGAAGACTATTTCTGTTATGGAATCCTGGAAAGTTAACCTCATTTCAGTCTGGTTCGGCTGCTTCTTCACCGGACTGGCTATCAGCCAGATATTGCCCTTCCTGCCGCTTTACGTGTCGCAGCTGGGGGTCACTTCCCATGAAGCGCTCTCTATGTGGTCCGGCCTGACGTTCAGCGTGACGTTTCTGGTGTCCGCCATTGTGTCACCGATGTGGGGCAGCCTTGCGGATCGCAAGGGGCGCAAGTTGATGTTGCTCCGCGCCTCGCTGGGGATGGCGATAGCCATTTTGCTCCAGGCCTTCGCTACCAACGTCTGGCAGCTGTTTATTCTGCGGGCGATAATGGGGCTGACCTCCGGGTACATTCCGAATGCCATGGCGCTGGTGGCCTCACAGGTACCCCGCGAGCGGAGCGGCTGGGCACTCAGCACGCTTTCCACGGCCCAGATTAGCGGTGTAATTGGCGGCCCCCTGCTCGGCGGCTTCCTGGCTGACCATGTTGGGCTGCGTGCGGTCTTTATCATTACCGCCATCCTGCTAACGGTCAGCTTTCTGGTCACCCTTTTTCTGATTAAAGAGGGCGGTCGGCCTGTCGTCAGCAAATCAGAACGCCTGAGCGGAAAGGCGGTTTTCGCCTCGCTACCTTATCCTGGCCTGATGATTAGCCTTTTTGTGACAACGATGGTGATCCAGCTCTGTAACGGCTCGGTGGGACCGATTCTGGCGCTGTTTATCAAGTCGATGGCACCGGACAGCAGCAACATTGCTTTTCTGAGCGGGATGATTGCCGCCGTGCCGGGCGTGTCGGCGCTGATGTCCGCTCCGCGTCTGGGGAAACTGGGCGACAGGATCGGTACGGCACGCATTCTGATGGCAACGCTCATTATTGCGGTGATCCTTTTCTTTGCCATGTCGTTCGTCACAACACCGCTTCAGCTCGGGGTGTTGCGCTTCCTGCTTGGCTTCGCGGATGGTGCTATGCTGCCCGCTGTACAGACGCTGCTGGTGAAATATTCCAGTGACCAGGTAACCGGCCGCATTTTTGGCTACAACCAGTCGTTCATGTATTTAGGCAACGTAGCGGGCCCGCTTATTGGCGCCTCGGTCTCGGCGATGGCGGGTTTCCGCTGGGTATTTGCCGCGACGGCGGTGGTGGTGCTTCTCAATATTATTCAACTGGCCTTTGCCTTGCGCCGTCGCCGGCGAATCGCTGAGGCAAAGTCAGGCCGACAAACACGATAATATATTATTAATTCTTATGATGGCCGCATTTTTATATAACGAAATGCGGCTCCTGTCTTTTAGAAAAACGTTTCGCTTGCGCTCCGAAATATCTTTTTTGGCAGCAATGTCACTTTTGCATAAGATAAAACCAATCCATGCTTTTCATTATTCAGTGAGGGTGTTAATTTCAGGGGAAATCACATAAGGACATAGCACCATGAAAAATCTCATTGCTGAGTTGTTGGTTAAGCTTGCCCAAAAGGAAGAAGAGTCGAAAGAGCTGGTTGCCCAGGTCGAGGCGCTGGAAATCGTTGTAACGGCGCTGCTGCGACAGATGGCAAAACCAGAGCAGGAGGCGTTGATCGACAACGTTGAAGGCGCGCTGGAAAAAGCTCGCCCTGATTCACAGGTGCCCGCAGAGGACGCGGAGCTGCTTCAGCAATACGTAAAGAAGCTTTTAAGGCATCCTCGCAGTTAACCGGCCAGAGGTGAAATGACGTGTCACAGAATTGTCATGCAGGATGCCTGGCGTCGCTCTGTTTTTATTTTTACCCCGTTACCATGGGGAAATTAAAATGAAGCAGAGCACACTTTTCACCGCATTAAACTCGCTCGTAATTACCTCCTCCGTTCCTGCGAAACCGGTTAATAATAATCGCGCTGCGACGGGACTGAAATAACCCTGAATCACGGTGAAAATCATGGCCGCAGGGTGGTTTTTTTCCCGTAACGAACCAGACTTAACGTGGAACTTCACATAAAGGATGGTGCAATGAAAACAACAATACTGGTTACCCTGCTCTCTGGCCTGTGTCTGATCGCCTCAGCACATGCGGAAGAGAAAACGTTAACGCCCCAGCAGCAGCGCATGACGACCTGTAACCAACAGGCGACCTCGCAAAGTCTGAAAGGGGATGCCCGTAAAACGTATATGAGCGACTGCCTTAAAAATGGTACGACCAAACCGGGTGAAAAAAGCCTGACCCCGCAGCAGCAAAAAATGCGCGAGTGCAATGCCCAGGCGACACAGCAGATGCTGAAAGGCGACGATCGCAGCAAGTTTATGAGCGCGTGCCTGAAAAAACAGGCGTAGTGCTAACGGGTGAGTCACGGCTGTGGCTCACCCAAAATTTCATACTTTCCTCGCTATCCCCCTCTCTATAATTTGGGAAAATGTTTCAGAATATTCCCAAAAATGATGAATGATGAGTTTTATGACAATCACGAGAACATTCGGGAAGCGTGGTATCAGCAGCTTTCTCAGGATGACTCATACCGTTCCGGTCTGCGATTTGCCCGGCGAATACGGCTGGCACGCATCGTTGGTCTGGCGGCGCTGTTTGTTCCGCTTGCCAGCGTTCTGGTGAGTCAGCTTCTTTCTGGCGTCTGGTGGTTGCTATTGGTGGGCTGGGTCTTTGTCTGGCCCCATCTGGCCTGGCAGCTGGCTTTTCGTTCGACCTGCCCCCACGGCGGTGAAATCGTTAATCTGAAAATCGATGCCATCATTGCTGGCGTCTGGATGGGATTAATAGGGTTCAATGCGCTGCCAACGGCGGCGCTGATCGTGATGATCGGCATGAACATGATGGGATCGGGGGGATGCCGCTTATTTCTGACAGGACTTGCGCTGCTTGCTCTGTCTGCCCTGCTCACCGTGCAATCCACGGGTACTCCTGTGCTATTGACCTCTGAACCGCTGGCGTTGTGGCTGACGCTCCCCGTGCTGGTGGTCTACCCCATGCTGTTTGCCTGGCTTAGCCACCGCACGGCGATCCGGCTGGCAGAGCATAAGCGTCGGCTTGAGCTGATGAGTACCCGCGACGGAATGACCGGCGTGTTCAATCGCCGTCACTGGGAAACGTTGCTGCGTAACGAATTTGAGGCCTGCCGTCGCAGCCATCGACAGGCGACGATACTGCTCATCGATATCGATCACTTCAAGACGATCAACGACACCTGGGGGCATGACGTGGGGGATGAAGCGATTGTCGCCATCACGCGCCAGCTTCAGCTGACCCTGCGCGCAGGCGATTATATTGGCCGCTTCGGGGGAGATGAATTTGCGGTGATCATGTCAGGCACGCCTGCCGACAACGCGATTGCGGCGATGGCGCGCGTCCATGAAAGGCTGGTCAACATGCCGCTGCACGGAGCACCTATGGCGAGGTTGTGTATCAGCGTTGGGGTTGCCCCCTGGGGGGCGCAGTTCACGCACTATCGTGAATGGCTAAAGGCCGCGGACGTGGCCCTCTATAAAGCCAAAAATGCCGGACGGGGTCGCACCGAAGTGGCCGCCTGACGCCCGGCGTAATGCATCAGGACTTACTCAGCTTCTCTGATTTTTCCATGCATTTTTCCATCGCCTCGATCACGGCGGAGCGGAACCCGCGCTCTTCCAGCACGCGCACGGCTTCAATGGTTGTGCCACCCGGCGAGCACACCATATCTTTCAGTTCGCCCGGATGTTTACCCGTTTCCAGCACCATTTTGGCCGAGCCCATCACCGCCTGCGCTGCAAATTTGTAGGCCTGCGCGCGCGGCATACCGCCAAGTACGGCGGCATCGGCCATGGCTTCGATAAACATAAAGACATACGCCGGGGCAGAACCGCTCACGCCGACAACCGGGTGGATCATCGGTTCGGCAATCACTTCCGCTTCGCCGAAGCAGCGGAAAATGTTCAATACATCCGCCACCTCTTCAGAAGTAACCAGCGCGTTCGGGGTAACGGAGGTCATACCGGCATTTACCAGCGACGGGGTGTTTGGCATGGCGCGAACAATCTTACGGTCGTGCCCCAGCGCGCGGGCGAGCTGGTCGAGGGTCACGCCTGCGGCAATCGACACCACCAGGCTCTCTTTGTTCAGGCTGGAGGTGATCTCGCTCAGGACTTTAATCATGATATTCGGCTTAACGGCGCCAAAGACAATGTCCGCCACCTGAGCCACTTCCTGCGCGCTTTCGGCGGCGTTGATACCATACTCATCACGCAGCGCCGCGACTTTATCCGGGGATGGGGTATAGACCCAAATCTGCCCCGGCAGCACCTGGCCGCTGGCTATCAGTCCACCGAGAATAGCTTTACCCATGTTTCCGCAGCCGATAAACCCGATTTTCTTATCCATCACGTCTCTCCGTTATTATGCGTTGTTATCTCTCATTGATAGCTTAACAACGAAATGCAGGCGACAATAGTCGCCAGAATCATAATGGGGAGACACTATGGCGATTTGGGTTGATGCGGACGCGTGTCCGAATGTGATTAAAGAGATTTTATTCCGCGCCGCCGAGCGGGTGCAGATGCCGATGACGCTGGTGGCGAACCAGAATATCCGCGTGCCGCCCTCCAGGTTCATTCGTTCTCTGCGCGTGCCGGCCGGGTTCGACGTGGCAGATAACGAGATAGTACGCCTGTGTGACGCAGGAGATCTGGTGATCACGGCGGATATCCCGCTGGCTGCCGACGTGCTGGCGAAGGGGGCCGCGGCGCTTAACCCGCGCGGCGAGCGCTACTCTCCGGCAACGATCCGGGAGAAGCTCACCATGCGTGATTTTATGGATACCCTGCGTTCCAGCGGCGTGCAAACCGGTGGGCCGGACAGCCTGTCGCAGCGCGATCGCCAGCAGTTTGCCGCCGAGCTGGATAAATGGCTGCTGGAAGTGAAGCGCCGCCCGGCGTAGCCCACCTCCGGGCTGTTTTGTGGTACAGTGTGACTTCCACAGGCTTGTCATTCCGTACCGCTTTGCAGTAAAGTTAGCGCAACATCTTCTGCAATCATTTCTTTACAGCCTTCAGTTATCCGGCAGCAAGGGGAACACCTGGTTATGAACCCACCCATCTTTTTAGTTGGCCCTCGCGGCTGTGGGAAAACCACCGTTGGTCTGGAGCTGGCGCGTCTGTGCCAGAGTCAGTTTGTCGATACTGACCACTGGCTCCAGGAGAATGCCGGTAAGACCATCGCCGATATCGTGGAGAATGAGGGGTGGGAGAGCTTTCGTGCGCGCGAAACGGCCACGCTGGAAGCGGTGACCGCGCCGTCAACCGTGATTGCGACCGGTGGAGGCATTATTCTGGCGCCGTATAACCGCCAGTTTATGCGCGAAAAGGGTGTCGTAATCTACCTCTGTGCCCCGGTTTCTACGCTGGTGGGGCGGCTGGAGGCGTTTCCGGAAGAGGGGCAGCGCCCGGCGCTGACCGCGAAACCGCTGAGTGAAGAGGTCAGCGAGGTCCTCGCCGAACGCGATGCACTGTACCGCGAGGCGGCACACCACGTTGTGGATGCGTCAGCGTCACCCGAGAAAGTTGCGATTCAGATTATTACCGCCCTGCGTTTGGCTTGCGCCAGCTGACAGCCGTCTATACTCATAGCTCAGACATAAAAAAAGGATGAGCTATGCCAACCAGACCTCCCTATCCACGTGAAGCCCGCATCGTTACCGTTGAAAAAGGTAACGGCGATCAGACCGTAACCTGGTACCAGCTGCGTGCCGATCACCCTAAACCTGATTCGCTGATCAGCGAACATGAAACCGAACAGGAAGCGCTGGATGCGAAACGGCGCTATGAGGATCCTGAGAAGTCCTGACAGGAATCCGAATTCGTTACAACCGTGCCTGAATCACACTTTTAACATATCGCTGATGTTAAGCAGCAGTTAATATTTAGTTATTACAGGTGGATTCGGAAAGGCCAGTCGATCTTTACATTACGGTGTAGAGATCCCCTGCTACCCTTGGTGCTGTTTTGTTGAAAAAATGAACAGTGCAGCGTAGTGAGCCTGTACTTGTGTGGCAGTTGTGGTAGTAACGGAAGGCGATCAAAATGAAGGCGACGTTGGCGATCCTCACGATTGGTGTGGTGCCTGTAAGCGAAGTATTACCGCTCTTAACCGAGCATGTCTCTGAACAACAAATTACGCATCTCAGTCTGTTAGGGAAGCTCAGTCGGGAAGAGGTCATGGAAGACTACGCGGTCGGAGAGGGGGAAGATCCCCTGGCAACGTTACTCAGTGACGGTAAACTGGCGCACGTGTCACGCCAGAAAATTGAGCGCGCGCTACAGGGTGTGATCGAAGTGCTCGACAATCAGGACTATGACGTCATTTTGCTGATGAGCACAGCACCCGTTAAAGGACTCAGCGCGCGTAATGCCATTCTGCTCGAACCGATGCGGATTATCCCCCCGCTGGTGGCGTCAATTGTTGATGGTCATCAGGTGGGCGTGATCGTTCCCGTAGAAGAACTGCTGGATAACCAGACGGTGAAGTGGGCCGCGCTGGAGCACACCCCGTTGTACGCGCTGGCAAACCCGTTCTGGGACAGCGAAGCGAAGCTGATTGCGGCCGGGCAGGAGTTGATCGACAGAGGGGCGGATGTCCTGATGCTCGACTGCCTGGGCTTCCATCAGCGGCATCGTGATTTACTGCAAAAGGCGCTGGATGTTCCGGTGCTGCTCTCTAACGTCCTGATGGCGCGCCTGGCGTCAGAATTACTGGTGTAATGATTTTGCGTGACAGGTCATGAGCATGGCCCCTATAGTGGATTTTTCTCTATAAATATAAGGGCCAGTTCATGCTTCAAAGTAACGAATACTTTTCCGGTAAAGTGAAATCCATTGGTTTTACCAGCAGCAGCACTGGCCGCGCCAGTGTCGGCGTAATGGCGGAAGGGGAATACACCTTTGGCACCGCAGAAGCGGAAGAGATGACGGTGGTCAGCGGCGCTCTGAACGTCCTGCTGCCGGGTGAA
>NZ_JABMCU010000092.1:0-17575 GCF_013179605.1 Enterobacter sp. CM29
GCATTTCGCCAAAAGGCGAAGCGGCCAGCAACCCGGAAGTCATTGCCCGCACCCTTCGTAAACTCAAAGACCAGCCCAACCTCAACGAAGCGACCATCAAAAAAGCGGTGGAATCCCTTTCGCTGGAGCTGGTGCTGACCGCACACCCAACCGAAATCACACGTCGTACGCTGATCCACAAAATGGTGGAAGTGAACAACTGTCTGAAGCAGTTGGATAACAAAGACATTGCCGACTACGAACGTAACCAGCTTATGCGCCGCCTGCGCCAGCTGATTGCTCAGTCCTGGCACACCGATGAAATTCGTAAGCATCGCCCAAGCCCGGTCGACGAAGCCAAATGGGGCTTTGCGGTGGTGGAAAACAGCCTGTGGGAAGGGGTGCCAAACTACCTGCGCGAGCTTAACGAACAGCTGGAAGAAAATCTGGGCTATCGCCTGCCGGTCGACTTTGTGCCGGTTCGCTTCACTTCCTGGATGGGCGGCGACCGCGACGGCAACCCGAACGTGACGGCGGAAATCACCCGTCACGTCCTGTTGTTGAGCCGCTGGAAAGCAACCGACCTGTTCCTGAAAGATATTCAGGTGCTGATCTCCGAGCTTTCGATGGTAGAAGCGACGCCGGAACTGCGCGCGCTGGCCGGTGAAGAAGGTGCCAGTGAGCCGTACCGTTTCCTGATGAAAAAACTGCGCGGTCAGCTGATGGCCACGCAGGCCTGGCTGGAAGCGCGCCTGAAAGGCCAGCGCCTGCCGAAGCCGGAAGGTCTGCTGAGCCAGAACGAACAGCTCTGGGAACCTCTGTACGCCTGTTATAAATCGCTTCAGGCCTGCGGGATGGGCATCATTGCCAATGGCGAGCTGCTCGACACCCTGCGCCGCGTGAAGTGTTTCGGCGTGCCGCTGGTGCGTATCGACGTCCGTCAGGAAAGCACCCGTCATACCGAAGCGCTGGGCGAGCTGACCCGCTATCTCGGCATTGGCGACTATGAAAGCTGGTCCGAAGCCGACAAACAGGCGTTCCTGATCCGCGAGCTGAACTCCAAGCGCCCGCTGCTGCCGCGCAATTGGGAGCCAAGCAATGACACCCGCGAAGTGCTCAACACCTGTAAAGCGATCGTGGATGCGCCGAAAGGATCGGTGGCCGCCTATGTGATCTCCATGGCGAAGACCCCGTCCGACGTGCTGGGCGTTCACCTTCTGCTGAAAGAAGCGGGCATCGACTACGCTCTGCCGGTAGCACCGCTGTTTGAGACTCTCGACGACCTGAACAACGCCAACGACGTGATGACCCAGTTGCTGAACATCGACTGGTATCGCGGCTTTATTCAGGGCAAGCAGATGGTGATGATTGGCTATTCCGACTCCGCGAAAGATGCGGGCGTGATGGCAGCCTCCTGGGCGCAGTATCAGGCGCAGGATGCGCTAATTAAAACCTGCGAAAAAGCCGGTATTGAACTGACCCTGTTCCACGGACGCGGCGGCTCAATTGGTCGTGGCGGTGCGCCTGCACACGCGGCGCTGCTCTCCCAACCACCAGGAAGCCTGAAAGGCGGACTGCGCGTGACCGAGCAGGGCGAGATGATCCGCTTCAAGTACGGCCTGCCGGAAGTGACCATCAGCAGCCTGTCGCTCTATACCAGTGCGATTCTGGAAGCCAACTTGCTGCCGCCGCCGGAGCCAAAAGAATCCTGGTGCCGGATTATGGACGAGCTGTCTGACATCTCCTGCGATCTGTATCGCGGCTACGTGCGTGAAAACAAAGACTTTGTGCCTTACTTCCGCTCAGCCACGCCTGAGCAGGAGCTGGGTAAACTGCCGCTCGGCTCGCGCCCGGCCAAGCGTCGTCCTACTGGCGGCGTTGAATCCCTGCGCGCCATTCCGTGGATCTTTGCCTGGACGCAAAACCGTCTGATGCTGCCAGCCTGGCTGGGTGCCGGTGCGGCGCTGCAAAAAGTGGTGGAAGACGGTAAGCAGAGCGAACTGGAAACCATGTGCCGCGACTGGCCATTCTTCTCTACCCGTCTGGGCATGCTGGAGATGGTCTTCTCGAAAGCCGACCTGTGGCTGGCGGAATACTACGATCAGCGTCTGGTGAAACCCGAGCTGTGGGCGCTGGGTAAAGAGCTACGCGAGCTGCTGGAAGGCGACATCAAAGTGGTGCTGGATATCGCTAACGACTCCCACCTGATGGAAGACCTGCCGTGGATCGCCGAGTCTATCCAACTGCGTAACATCTACACCGACCCGCTGAACGTTTTACAGGCTGAACTGCTGCACCGTTCGCGTCTGGCGGAAGAGGAAGGTAAAGAGCCGGATCCGCGCGTTGAACAGGCGCTGATGGTGACGATTGCGGGCGTTGCGGCGGGGATGCGTAACACCGGTTGATCGGTTTTGCCGGGTGGCGCTTACGCTTACCCGGCCTACAATAGGCTTTTCGTAGGCCCGGCAAGCGCCAGCGTCGCCGGGCAATACCCTGGTATCCACACCATGCACCACGATATCCCCCACATCCTGAATGACCTGATCAACGGCACCTTGCCGCTGCGTCAGGTGCATTTCCCCCCTTCGGCTAAACCGCTCCCCCGAACGTCACCTTGCCTCGTGCTTAGCTTTGATACGGCCTGCGAAGCGTTATTTTTTTCATCCGGTAATATTCCGCTTCAACCCGCCTTTTCGCTCAACATCAGCTTCGGCAAGCAACAACTGACTCTTCAGCTCGAGCGCGACAACACGCTTTTGCAACAGCAACAGGTTGCCAGACGCGGGCCGCGAGTGGGCGCATTCCTTTTGCAGACGCTCGCTGAATTGCAAATGCAGCCAGACGATCGGGAAACGGCCAGACTGGTGGTATTAAGTTTGCTCAGCCACTGTCGCGATCTGCTGGGCAGCGATATCCATACCGCCAGCCGCAGCCGTGCATTATTTGAAGCGATTCGTCACTACATCGAAGAACATCACGCCTCTGCACTGACCCGTGAATCGGTGGCGCAGGCGTTTTATATTTCACCGAACTACCTTTCTCATCTTTTTCAAAAAACAGGCAGCGTGGGGTTCAACGAATATCTTACGCAAACACGCCTCGAGCACGCGCGTCAGCTTCTTAAAGGCTACGAGTTTAAAATCAAAGATATCGCTGCAAGCTGCGGATTTACGGACAGCAACTACTTTTGCCGTCTCTTTCGCAAGCACACTGAACGTTCCCCTTCCGAATATCGACGCCAGTATCACAGCCAGCTGATCGCCAAAAAGTAGCATTGTGATCGCTCTCTCACTTCGCCAGGGACATTACATTTATCCAGTATTTGGCAAAATTGACCTGTATTCGCCGCGACTGGGTGCGCCGTATCCTTTATTCAACCTTTCTGACTTAAGGAAAAATAATGGAACTGTACCTGGATACCGCCAACGTGGCAGAAGTTGAACGCCTGGCGCGCATTTTTCCCATTGCGGGCGTGACCACCAACCCAAGCATCGTAGCCGCCAGCGGCGAATCTGTCTGGGAGGTGTTGCCGCGCCTGCAGCATGCTATCGGCCCGGAGGGCAGGCTGTTTGCCCAAACCATGAGCCGCGACGCCGAAGGAATGGTGGCGGAAGCAAAACGGCTGAACAATGCCCTGCCGGACATCGTGGTAAAAATTCCCGTCACTGCACAGGGGCTCATCGCGATTAAAGCGCTGAAGAAAGAGGGAATTACCACGCTGGGAACCGCCGTTTACAGCGCCGCTCAGGGGTTACTGGCCGCGCTGGCAGGAGCGAAATATGTCGCACCGTATGTAAACCGCGTCGATGCGCAGGGCGGTGACGGCATTCGCACGGTACAGGAACTGCAATCCCTGCTGGAACAGCATGCGCCAGAGAGCATGGTGCTGGCTGCCAGCTTTAAAACGCCGCGCCAGGCGCTGGATTGCCTGTTGGCAGGATGTGAGGCAATTACGCTTCCCTTAGACGTAGCGCAACAAATGCTCGGCACGCCAGCGGTAGAGTCAGCCATAGAGAAGTTCGAGCAGGACTGGAAAAACGCGTTTGGTAACCTCAACCTCTAAGGGAGAAATGTTATGGACCGTATCATTCAATCGCCGGGGAAGTACATCCAGGGCGCTGATGTTCTTACTCGTCTCGGCGACTACCTGAAGCCGCTGGCGACTCGCTGGCTGGTGGTAGGCGATAAATTTGTGCTGGGTTTTGCCGAAGAAACCCTGCGTCAGAGTTTTAAAAAAGCCGGACTCCATGCCGAAATTGCACCGTTTGGCGGCGAATGTTCGCAAAATGAAATCGATCGCCTGAAAAAACTGGCCGACAGTACCGACTGCCTGGCGGTGCTGGGTATCGGGGGAGGAAAAACGCTGGATACCGCCAAAGCGCTGGCGCACTTTATGGACGTGCCGGTGGCTATTGCCCCGACCATTGCCTCCACCGATGCGCCGTGCAGTGCCCTTTCCGTGATTTATACCGACAGCGGCGAGTTCGATCGCTACCTGATGCTGCCGCACAACCCGAACATGGTGATTGTCGATACCAGGGTGGTGGCGGGCGCACCTGCGCGCCTGCTGGCCGCCGGGATTGGCGATGCCCTGGCAACGTGGTTTGAAGCGCGCGCCTGTTCGCGTAGCGGCGCCACGACCATGGCGGGTGGCAAGTGCACGCAGGCAGCGTTAGCGCTGGCTGAACTGTGCTACAACACGCTGGTTGAAGAGGGCGAGAAAGCGATGCTGGCGGCGGAACAACACGTGGTGACGCCTGCTCTGGAACGCATTATTGAAGCCAACACCTATCTGAGCGGCGTGGGCTTTGAAAGTGGCGGGCTGGCGGCGGCACACGCCATTCACAATGGCATGACGGCGGTGCCGGATGCGCACCATTTCTACCACGGTGAAAAAGTGGCATTTGGTACGCTGACGCAACTGGTACTGGAGAACGCGCCGGTAGAAGAAATCGAAACCGTTGCGGCGCTGTGCCATAGCGTCGGGCTGCCAATTACGCTGGCGCAGCTGAATATCAAAGAGGATATTCCGGCTAAAATGCGGCTGATCGCGGAGGCGTCCTGTGCCGAAGGGGAAACCATTCACAACATGCCTGGCGGCGTAACGCCGGATCAGGTCTATGCGGCGCTGCTGGTGGCGGACCAGTATGGACAGCGATTCTTGCAGGAGTGGGAGTAATAGAAAAGCCGGGTGGCGCTGCGCTTACCCGGCCTACATGGCACTTTAATTTGTAGGCCGGGTAAGGCGTAGCCGCCACCCGGCACAAGGGTTACTTCACGTCAAACCGATCCAAATCCATCACTCGCGCCCATGCGGCAACGAAGTCGCGGACGAACTTCTCTTGTGCATCGCTGCTGGCGTAAACCTCGGCCAGCGCGCGGAGGACAGCGTTGGAACCGAAGACCAGATCGGCGCGGGTGGCGGTATATTTCACTTCCCCGCTGGCGCGATCGCTACCGGCAAACAGCTCGTTTGAGTCGTCGGTCGCTTTCCACTGGGTGTTCATATCCAGCAGATTGACGAAGAAGTCGTTGCTCAGCACGCCCTCGCGGTTAGTAAACACGCCATTCTTGCTGCCATCGAAGTTTGCACCCAGCACGCGCAAACCGCCGATCAACACCGTCAGTTCCGGCGCGGTCAGGGTCAACTGCTGGGCTTTGTCGATCAGCAGCGACTCCGTGGTGGACACATCCACCTGTGCGCGATAGTTACGGAAACCGTCGGCAATCGGTTCGAGCAGGTTAAACATCTCGATATCCGTCTGATCCTGGCGCGCATCCACACGACCTGGAGTGAACGGTACGTTGACGTAAACGCCTGCCGCTTTCGCCGCCTGCTCAACGCCCACGACACCCGCCAGCACAATGATATCGGCCAGTGACGCTTTGTTGGTGGTGCGCTGGATCGCTTCCAGAGCCGGTAATGCCCGCACCGCCGCGGCGTTAACGTCCCAGTCGCGCTGAGGTGCCAGCGCCAGACGCGCGCCGTTAGCGCCGCCACGCTTGTCGCCGCCGCGGAAGGTCGATGCCGATGCCCAGGCCACGGAAACCAGCTCGCTCACGGAGAGACCAGAGGCCGCGATTTCCGCTTTCAGGCTTTCAATATCTTCCTGCGTCGGATGGAACACCGGCTGAGGCAGCGGATCCTGCCAAATCAGATCTTCTTTCGGTACTTCCGGGCCGATGTACCGCGCTTTTGGCCCCATATCGCGGTGGGTCAGCTTGAACCACGCGCGCGCAAAGGCTTCGTTGAAGGCCTGCGGATCGTTCAGGAAACGACGGGAAATTTTCTCGAATTCCGGATCAAAACGCAGCGTCAGGTCGGTGACCAGCATGGTTGGCTTGCGTTTTTTCGACGGGTCGAACGGGTCAGGCATAATTTCCGGCGCATCCACGGCTTCAAACTGAATTGCGCCCGCCGGGCTACGCGTCTGCACCCATTCGTATTTGAACAGGTTCTCGAAGAAATAGTTGCTCCACTGGGTTGGGGTTTGAGACCAGATAACTTCCAGCCCGGAGGTGATGGCGTCAGCGCCAATACCGGTGCCGTGCGTGCTGGCCCAGCCCAGGCCCTGCGCTTCAATAGGCGACGCTTCAGGGTCAGTGCCCACGTGCGTGGCTTCGCCTGCACCGTGCGTTTTACCGAGCGTATGGCCGCCTGCAATAAGCGCAACGGTCTCTTCGTCATTCATGCCCATGTTGCCAAAGGTAGCGCGGATCGCCGCCGCCGCAGACAGCGGTTCACCACTGGCGTTTGGCCCTTCCGGGTTAACGTAAATCAGGCCCATTTCTGTGGCGGCCAGCGGGCGCTTCGCCAGCGCTTCCGGGTCACGGTGAGTCAGCCAGGCTTTTTCATCGCCCCAGTTCACGTCCAGATCCGGTTCCCAGACGTCTTCACGCCCGGCACCGAAACCAAAGGTGCGGAAGCCGGAGTTCTCCAGCGCCACGTTACCCGCGAGGATAAACAGGTCGGCCCAGGAGATTTTTTGTCCGTATTTTTGCTTAATTGGCCACAGCAGACGGCGAGCCTTATCCAGGCTGACGTTATCAGGCCAGGAGTTCAGCGGCGCAAAACGCTGCTGACCGCGACCGGCACCGCCGCGACCATCAACGGAGCGATAGGTACCCGCACCATGCCAGGCCATACGGATAAACAGGCCCGCATAGCTGCCCCAGTCGGCAGGCCACCACGGTTGTGAGTCGGTTAACAGTGCTTTGAGATCGCCCTTTAGGGCGGAATAGTCGAGCTTACTGAATTCTTTGCGGTAGTCGAAGTCTTCACCCAGAGGGTTTGAACGGCTGGAGTGTTGATTAAGTAAATCGATGCGGAGTTGTTTAGGCCACCACTCTTTGCTGCCGGTACCTGCACCCGCGCTGTGATCGACGCCGCCCTGGTGGAACGGACATTTGCCGGCGGATGCCGCGTTATTGGTCTCGTCTGACATGCTCATCGCTATGCTCCCTTTACAGTGTTACCGTTACGATATACACCACTAGCGATAAGAGATAGTTGAATTAATCCACAGATTCGATAGCTAATACCTTTTAACTTTCTGTTCGAGTAAAAAACCCTCACTTTATGAGGGTTTTTTACTTTATAACGCCGGGCGGACACCCAGCGTATGGCAAATGGCGTAACTCATCTCCGCGCGGTTAAGCGTATAGAAGTGGAAATCCTTCACCCCTTCACGGCTTAAAATCTTCACCATATCCATCGCGATATTGGCCCCCACCAGCTTGCGTGTTTCCGGGTCATCGTCCAAACCTTCGTACATTTTGGACATCCACAGCGGAATGCGCACGTTGGTCATATCCGCGAATTTCTTCGCCTGTTTGAAGTTCGAGACCGGCAGAATGCCAGGGATGATTTCGACATCAATACCCGCCGAGACGCAGCGGTCGCGAAAGCGTAAATAGCTTTCCACATCAAAGAAGAACTGAGTAATGGCGCGATTGGCACCTGCGTCCACCTTACGCTTCAGGTTAAGCAGATCCGCCTGGGCGCTTTTCGCTTCCGGGTGAACTTCCGGGTAAGCGGCAACGGAAATATCAAAGTCAGCAACGTCTTTCAGCAGGGCAACCAGATCGGTGGCGTACATGTCCGGCTTACCGCTCCCCGGCGGCAGGTCGCCGCGCAGGGCAACGATATGACGAATGCCGTTGTTCCAGTAGTCCTGAGCAATCGCGCGCAGTTCATCAGGGGTGGCGTCGATACAGGTGAGGTGCGGTGCCGCTTCCAGACCGGTTCGGTCTTTAATGCCCTTAATGATGCTGTGCGTGCGGTCTCGCTCACCGGAGTTGGCGCCGTAGGTTACGGAGACGAACTTCGGCTTCAGGCTGCTCAGGCGATCGATAGAGCTCCACAGGGTTTGCTCCATTTCACTGGTGCGCGGCGGGAAAAATTCAAAAGAGACGTTAATCTGGCCGTTTACTTCGGCCAGGCTCTGATTCAGGGCTTCCCGCTGGTTGGCGTGAAAAAAGCTCATACCTTACCTCTATCTTTCGCGTGTCATTGTTTGTTGTGTTGTGAACTTCTATACGTTTAGACGTCCAGATGTAAAAATGACGGAAAAGCGGGATGACGTCAACAGAAATAATCAACATTAACGGTGAGGTTTGTTCAGGGAAGATGAAGGGGATTCATGATGGGGGGTGAGAAGGCCCCTCACCCCAGCCCTCTCCCCAAAGGGGCGAGGGGGGAAAGACCGCACCGAGCAGTCCCCTCTCCCCTAAGGGGAGAGGGTTAGGGTGAGGGGTTACAGTAGCTTAGCCAGGCGATTAATGTCGGACTGAATGGCTCCGGCGGTCACATCGCGCCCCGCACCCGGGCCACGGATCACCAGCGGGTTATCGCGGTACCAGCGGCTTTCGATGGCGAAGACGTTATCGCACGGCAGCAGCGCCGCCAGCGGATGTTCAGGACGTACCGCCTCCACGCCCACGCGCGCTTTACCGTTCGCCTCGAAGCGCGCCACGTAACGCAGCACCAGGCCCATCTCGTTTGCCGCTTCCAGACGTTGCACCATCTGCTCGTTCAGCTCGTCGCCGTTCTCAAAGAAGTGATCGACAGATCCTTCCTCGCAGCCCGCAGGCACCAGAGACTCAACGCGTACCTGACCCGGCTCAATGTCGTAGCCCGCTTCACGCGCCAGGATCACCAGTTTGCGCATCACGTCTTTACCGGCAAGGTCAACGCGCGGATCCGGCTCGGTTAAGCCCTGCTGCCACGCCTGATCCACCAGGTCGGTGAATGGCACGGTGCCGTCAAATTGCAGGAACAGCCAGGAGAGCGTGCCGGAGAAGATCCCGCTCAGCGCCAGAATGCTGTCGCCGCTATCAATCAGATCGCGCACGGTATGGTTAACCGGCAGACCTGCGCCAACGGTGGCGTTATACAGCCAGTGACGACCCGTTTTTTCGAACGCGTCGTGGATCTGGCGATATTTGTCAGTGCTGCTCGCGCCCGCCAGCTTGTTGGCGCTGATAACGTGGAACCCGTGGCTGGCAAAATCCAGATACTGATCGGCCAGTTGCTCGCTGGCGGTAACGTCCAGCACCACCAGATCGTCGTACGGGTGCGCGCGCATCCACAGGAACAGCGACTCTTCGTCCTGCTCAACCGCTTCATCGTTAAAGAAGGCCAGCGCCCGACTGGCGTCCAGCCCTTCGTAGTTCAACAGGCTGCGGCGGCTGTCCACCACGCCTGCCAGAATAAACTCAAATCCGGTACGCGCCGAAAGCGTCACCTGCTCGCGGGCGAACAGCTCCAGCCAGCGGGAACCGATGTTCCCTTTCCCGAACAGTACCAGGCCGATGCGTTTTTCCGCGCGGAACAGGGAGGTGTGCAAGCCCTGAATCAGGCTTTCGGTTGGCCCCTTGCGCAGAACGGCAACCAGGCTGATGCCCTCTTCCGACTGCCAGGTGAACTCCACCGGCTGCCCTTTCAGCTGCTGCCAGAAGCGGTGGCAGTGCAGCGGGTTACGGGTGACGCCCGCGCCCACCATTGCCACCAGCGCCAGTCCCTGACGCAGGCGAAGCTCGCCCGGCAGTCCCGCTTCATCCAGAATCTTCAGGGCGCTGTCCACCACTTCAGCGGTATAGCAGAACTGCAACAGCTGGCGATCGTTATGCACGCCAACGGCCAGCGGACGCACCTGGGCACGTTTCAGGATGGTGTCGATATCTTTGTGCGCCAGTTTGAAATCCTGGCCCGCAGGCACCTGGAACTCAATCAGGCAGATGTCATCGTGGCTGGTGACAATGCGCGCGCCCGTACCGGATGCCAGCACGCGCTCGATGCGAGTGGAACCCTGATCCGGCGTGTAGCTACAGCGTAGTTGCAGGTCGATGTCGCTGCCGGAAACCGGCTGTAGCGTGCGCGCGTGCAGCACTGGTGCCGCCAGACGCGCCAGCTCGCTCGCTTCGTCGAGACGCAGCAGCGGCAGCAGGCAGGCATCTTTTACTTTGCGCGGGTCCGCGCTGTAGACACCGGCCACGTCGCTCCAGATGGTGACGCGGGACACGCCCGCCAGGGCGCCAATCTGCGTTGCCGAGTAGTCAGAGCCGTTACGGCCCAGCAGTACGGTTTCACCTGCGTTGCTGCGACTGATAAAGCCGGTCACCACAATACGTTTACCCGGATGTTGCACCAGCAGCTGTTGCAGCAGCGGGTAGGACAACCCTTCGTCTACCTGCGGCTGTGCGGCGCGTTCGGCACGCAGGAAATCACGCGCGTCGAGCCAGGCGGCTTCCACGCCAAGATGTTGCAGCACGGCGGCCATCAGGCGTGCAGACCACACTTCACCATGGCCAACCACTTCCGCATACACCGCATCGGTAATGCCGCTGTCCAGCAGAGCTGCCAGACGCTCAAGGTCGTGAGTAAAGGCGCTTATCAGTCCGTCCGCCACGTCCGCAGGCAGCAAACCGGCAATCAGTTCACTCTGGTAACGACGTAAGGACTGTTGCACCTGATGCGCAGAGAGGCGATCGGTCTGGCTCAGTTTCAGCCAGCTAATCAGCTGGTTGGTGGTGCTGCCCGCCGCAGAGACAACCATCATGTCCCCCGGCTGTGAATACTCGGTCATGATCCCTGCGACACGCAGATAACATTTCACATCAGCAAGACTACTACCACCAAACTTGTGCAGCTGACGACCCTTCGCCCCTGCCTGCGCTATCACACTCATGATTACCCCTTGGCTGCGACCCGGAAGCCATTTTCCAGATCGGCAATTAAATCTTCAGAATCTTCAATACCGGTCGAGATACGCAGCAGCGTCTCGGAAATCCCGGCGGCGGCACGTGCTTCGGGTGCCATACCTGCGTGCGTCATGGTTGCGGCGTGGGAGATCAAGCTTTCTACTCCCCCTAAGGATTCCGCCAGCGTAAACAATGACAACCCGCTCAGGAAGCGACGCAGCGTTTGCTCGTCACCGTCCAGTTCAAAACTTAACATCGCGCCAAATCCTTTCTGTTGGCGCGCGGCAATCTCGTGCCCCTGGTTTTCCGGCAGCGACGGGTGATAAAGCTTCTTCACCAGCGGCTGGGTTTTCAGGAAATCCACGATCGCCTGGGCATTACGCTGCGCCACGTCCATACGCGGTGACAGGGTGCGGATACCACGCAGCAGCAAATAGCTGTCGAACGCGCCCGCGGTGACGCCAATGTTATTGGCCCACCATGCCAGTTCAGTGACAACATCAGGATCTTTGGCAATCACCACACCCGCTACCACGTCAGAATGGCCGTTCAGATATTTCGTGCATGAATGCAACACCAGATCGGCACCCAGTGCCAGTGGGTTCTGAAGGGCCGGACTGAGGAACGTATTATCCACTACACTTATCGCTCCCGCATCCCTTGCGAGCTGACAAATTTTCGCAATATCGACTACGCGCAACAATGGATTGCTTGGACTTTCCACCAGAACCAGCTTTGGCTGTTCGGCTAACGCCTGTTTCAGCGCCTGTTCGTCGTTTTGATCGACAAACAACACGCGGTAGCAGCCACGTTTCGCCAGGCTATCAAACAGACGATAACTGCCGCCGTAGCAGTCGTGCGGCGCCAACAGCAGATCGCCAGGTTTCAGGAACACCGTGGTTACCAGGTGAATGGCAGACATGCCGGTATTGGTTAATACCGCCCCTGCGCCGCCTTCCAGTTCCGCCAGCGCGCGCTGGGTGACGTCACGCGTAGGATTGCCGCGACGCGAGTAGTCATGCGCGCGGGGTTCATTAAATCCGGTGAAATTATAGGTGCTGGAGAGATGAATTGGCGGGACAACGCAGCCGTACTGCTCGTCATCATTCAATCCGCTACGCACTGCGATGGTGGCCTGTTTACGCGTCATGGTGAGGCTTCCTGGCGAATGAGGTGAAAAGTCAGGCACCAGAGTAAACATTGAAAGTATGGACGTCAATACATCTGGACATCTAAACTTCTTTGCGTATAGATTGAGCAATGCGCAAATAGCCGTTAAAATTATATGCTTTAGGACACGCTACAGCGGCAATATCCGTGCCTCGGTATCGTCTCTACGGTAAACTACGCAAGATTACGGTTCAAAACTGATGGTTACCGGTTTTGCACCTTTAGATTAATGACTGAGAGGATTAAAGGTATCTCATGGCTGAATGGAGCGGCGAATATATCAGCCCATACGCTGAGCACGGTAAGAAGAGTGAGCAAGTCAAGAAAATCACGGTGTCCATTCCTCTGAAGGTGTTGAAGATCCTCACCGATGAACGTACGCGTCGTCAGGTGAACAACCTGCGTCACGCCACTAACAGCGAACTGCTGTGCGAAGCGTTCCTGCATGCGTTTACCGGCCAACCGTTGCCGAACGATGACGATCTGCGCAAAGAGCGCAGTGACGAAATTCCAGAAGAGGCGAAGGTGATCATGCGTGAACTGGGTATCGACCCGGATACGTGGGAATACTGATAAGCGGATACAAAAAAGGCACCTTGCGGTGCCTTTTTTTCGGGAAACTTATTTAGCGCCCGGGATGCTGAAACGCTTGTTGAAGCGGTCAACACGGCCACCGGTTGCAACATCACGCTGCTTACCAGTGTAGAACGGGTGGCATTTGCCGCACACGTCCAGGTTCAGATCGTGACCCACGGTAGAGCGGATCTGGATAGAGTTACCGCAAGAGCAGTTTGCAGTAATCATTTCGTATTTCGGGTGAATATCTTTTTTCATGGGAGAACCTCAGTTAAGGCCGCGTCGCTCTTCCAGCCCTAACGCCAGACACCACGCGATGTTGAATGTAAGTTCTTTGGCGTAAAGTACACCAAAGGCGGCGAATCATACAGAATTTAACCAACGTATGCAAACTGATCCGCACGCCGCTTTCACTAATGTGTATACTAACGCGCCACTTTTCAAGTCAGGAAGATTCGATGCCCGTCGCTCACGTTGCCCTGCCCGTTCCGCTTCCCCGCACCTTTGACTACCTGCTGCCCGACAGCATGAGCGCCAAAGCGGGCTGTCGCGTGACCGTGCCGTTCGGTAAACAGCAGCGCGTGGGGATCGTCGTCTCCGTCAGCGATAAAAGCGAGCTGCCGCTTACCGAGCTGAAATCGATCGTTGAAGTGCTGGATGATGAACCTGTTTACTCTCACAGCACCTGGCGACTGCTACTGTGGGCGGCAGATTATTATCACCATCCTATTGGCGACGTATTGTTCCACGCCCTGCCGATTATGCTGCGTCAGGGTAAGCGCGCCAGCCATGCGCCAATGTGGTACTGGTTTGCCACCGAGCAGGGTCAGGCGGTCGACATTAACAGCCTGAAGCGCTCGCAAAAACAACAGCAGGCGTTGGCCGCGCTACGCCAGGGGAAAATCTGGCGCTATCAGGTCGACGAGCTCGAGGTGAGCGAAACCGCGTTGCAGGCATTAAGGAAGAAAGGGCTGAGCGAGCTGGCCAGCGAAGCACCTGCCCTTCACGACTGGCGCGACGGCTTTTCCGTCTCGGGCGATCGCCTGCGTCTGAATACCGAGCAGGCCACCGCCGTGGGCGCGATTCACAGCGCCGCCGATCGTTTCTCCGCCTGGCTGCTGGCGGGCGTCACCGGCTCCGGTAAAACCGAAGTGTATCTGAGCGTACTGGAAAATGTGCTCGCGCAGGGCAAACAGGCGCTGGTAATGGTGCCGGAAATCGGCCTGACGCCGCAAACCATCGCCCGTTTCCGTGAACGCTTTAATGCGCCCGTTGAGGTTCTGCACTCCGGCCTGAACGACAGCGAGCGCCTCAGCGCCTGGCTGAAAGCGAAAAACGGCGAAGCGGCGATTGTGATTGGCACCCGTTCCTCACTCTTTACGCCGTTTAAAAATCTCGGCGTTATCGTGATCGATGAAGAGCATGACAGCTCCTATAAACAGCAGGAAGGCTGGCGCTATCACGCCCGCGACTTAGCCGTGTACCGCGCCCACAGCGAGCAAATCCCCATTATTCTGGGGTCCGCCACCCCCGCGCTTGAAACGCTGCACAACGTTCGCCAGCGTAAATACCACATGCTGCGCCTGACGCGCCGCGCGGGGAATGCCCGTCCGGCCATTCAGCATGTGCTGGATCTGAAAGGCCAACAGGTGCAGGCCGGGTTAGCGCCTGCGCTGATTAGCCGCATGCGCCAACATTTGCAGGCGGGCAACCAGGTGATCCTGTTTCTGAACCGCCGCGGCTTCGCGCCTGCGTTGCTGTGCCACGACTGCGGCTGGATTGCCGAGTGCCCGCGCTGCGATCACTACTACACCTTCCACCAGGCTCAGCGCCATTTACGCTGCCACCACTGCGACAGCCAGCGTCCGGTACCCCGTCAGTGCCCGTCCTGCGGCTCAACGCACATCGTGCCGGTGGGTCTGGGGACGGAGCAGCTCGAACAGGCGCTGGCACCGTTCTTCCCTGATGTGCCCATTTCGCGTATCGACAGGGACACCACCAGCCGCAAAGGGGCACTGGAGCAGCAGCTGGCGGAAGTGCATCGCGGCGGCGCGCGCATCCTGATTGGCACTCAAATGCTGGCGAAAGGGCATCACTTCCCGGACGTGACGCTGGTCGCCCTGCTGGACGTCGACGGCGCGCTGTTCTCCGCGGATTTTCGCTCCGCCGAGCGTTTCGCACAGCTTTATACCCAGGTTGCTGGTCGCGCCGGTCGAGCGGGTAAGCAGGGCGAAGTAGTGCTGCAAACGCACCATCCTGAGCACCCGCTGCTGCAAACGCTGCTGCACAAAGGCTATGACGCCTTCGCGGACCAGGCGCTGGCCGAACGTCAGACGATGCAGCTTCCTCCGTGGACCAGCCACGTCATCATCCGTGCGGAAGATCATAACAATCAGCAGGCGCCGCTGTTCCTGCAACAGCTGAGAAATCTCCTGCAGGCCAGCCCACTGGTGGATAATCAGCTGTGGATTTTAGGCCCGGTACCCGCGCTCGCCCCGAAACGCGGCGGCCGTTTCCGCTGGCAACTCTTACTTCAGCACCCTTCGCGTATCCGTTTACAGCAGATCGTCAGCGGCACGCTGGCGCTGATTAATACCCTGCCGGAAGCGCGAAAAGTGAAGTGGGTTCTGGACGTCGATCCGATTGAAGGCTGAAGACGGATCGAAAAATTTAATGCGCCTCACACTTTTTATGAAAATTCTGTAACCGATTCCATTAACTATCTGTAAAAATGGTGCGGTCCGCAGTTCGGTGTTCAGGCGAGGAGAAGACGTTGAAGTCCAGGAAAGAGGTTGCCTCGGCGACCATGAAAGACGTTGCCGAGAAAGCACAAGTCTCAACAGCAACCGTGTCCCGCGCATTGATGAACCCTGACAAAGTCTCCCAGGCGACCCGAAACCGGGTTGAAAAGGCGGCGCTTGAGGTCGGTTATTTCCCGCAAGCCATGGGGCGCAACGTTAAACGCAACGAATCCCGCACCATCCTGGTGATCGTGCCGGACATCTGCGATCCCTTCTTCAGCGAAATCATCCGCGGCATTGAGGTCACGGCCGCCGCCCAGGGCTATCTGGTGCTGATTGGTGATTGTGCCCACCAGAACCAGCAGGAAAAAACGTTCATCGACCTGATCATCACCAAGCAGATTGATGGCATGCTGCTGCTTGGCTCACGCCTGCCGTTTGATGCCAGCATTGAAGAACAGCGCAATTTACCGCCAATGGTCATGGCGAACGAATTCGCGCCGGAGCTGGAGCTGCCGACCGTTCATATCGATAACCTCACCGCCGCGTTCAACGCCGTGAACTATCTTCAGGAGCTGGGGCATAAGCGTATCGGTTGTATTGCCGGACCAGAAGAGATGCCGCTGTGTCATTACCGGTTGCAGGGCTACGTTCAGGCGCTTCGCCGTACCGGGGCTGTTGTCGATCCGCACTACATTGCGCGCGGTGATTTCACCTTTGAAGCGGGCGGGCAGGCGCTGGAAAAATTGCTTGCCTTGCCAGAACCGCCTACCGCGGTCTTCTGCCACAGCGACGTGATGGCGCTGGGGGCGTTATCCTACGCCAAACGTCACGGCCTGCGCGTGCCAAAGGACCTGTCGATAATCGGTTTTGATAATATTTCGCTTTCGGAGTTTTGCGATCCGCCGCTTTCGACTGTTTCGCAGCCGCGGTATGACATTGGCCGGGAAGCGATGCTGCTTTTGCTGGATCAGCTGCACGGTCAAACAGTTAGCAGTGGGTCACGACTACTGGATTGTGAGCTGATTGTGCGCGGCTCTACCCAGGCATTAACTTAAAGTAAATACCTTTCGACACCCTTATCTGGTCAAAGCCCCGTCGCTTAAGTAACATGGCGGGCTGACGAACGAATAAATACAGCGAAACGATAGTGGCACAACGAGATTATGTACGTCGCGGCCAGCCGGCACCTTCGCGACGCAAAAAGAGTAGTTCAAAAAGCAAGCAACGTAGCCTGTCTGCTGTCTCCCCAGCCATGGTCGCCATTGCTGCGGCTGTGCTGGTGGCCTTTATTGGCGGCCTCTACTTCATTACGCATCATAAAAAAGAAGAGTCTGAAGCCCTTCAGGGTAACAAGGTCGTCGGCAACGGCCTTCCTCCGAAGCCTGAAGAGCGCTGGCGCTACATTAAAGAGCTGGAAAGCCGCCAGCCTGGCGTACGTGCGCCTACCGAGCCTTCTGCCGGGGGTGAAGTGAAGAATGCCGATCAGCTGACGGACGAACAGCGCCAGTTGCTCGCTCAGATGCAGGCGGACATGCGCCAGCAGCCTACGCAGTTGAACGAAGTACCGTGGAACGAACAAACCCCGGCGCAGCGTCAGCAAACGTTGCAGCGCCAGCGTCAGGCACAGCAGCAAACGCAACAGCAGCAGTGGACGCAGACGCAGCCGGTACAACAGCCGCGTACACAACCGCAGCAGCAGACGCGTACTGTACAAACGCAGCCTGTTCAGCAGCAGCCGAAAGCCCAGCCGCAGAAGCAAACAGCACAGCCGTATCAGGATCTGTTGCAGACGCCTGCACATACCACTGCGCAACAGCCAAAAACGCAGCAGGCTGCGCCGGTCACTAAAGAGACCGAGGCACCAAAGCAGACGGCTGAGAAAAAAGATGAACGCCGCTGGATGG
>NZ_JABMCU010000093.1:0-17501 GCF_013179605.1 Enterobacter sp. CM29
CGGCTTATTCCTTCCGGCTTATCGGGTACGGGCGGAGGCAACGTCCCTGTAAAGCCGCCCTCTCGGCGCATCCCTGCGCCTCGCCCCGGCCTGCAGGAAACGCCTCAGCGATTTACAGCCGGACCAGGGCATCGCTGACAGCCCTCAGTCATTTAGAAAGCAACTTTATTGCTTCTGCATAAAAAAATTACTGGGGATCCCTCAGCCCACGGGGAGAGGGAGAACACCCAGCCCGTAGGCCCGTGCAAGCGCAGCGCCGCCGGGCGAATCAGGCGACGATGCGGCCTGGTGCCCTCACCCCGGCCCTCTCCCACAGGGAGAGGGAGAAAACACAACCCGTAGGCCCGTGCAAGCGTAGCGCCGCCGGGCGAATCAGGCAACGATGCGGCCTTATGCCCTCACCCCGGCCCTCTCCCACGGGGAGAGGGAGCAAACCGGCGCCATTTCATTGATTTTTCACCCCGAAAAAGGTACGTTTTCGCCTTCATTCCAGCGTGGACATGCCAGCATTATGCCGATTATTCAGTCTGTTGAACGTGCGTTGCAGATCCTCGACCTGTTCAACGAGCAGGCCACCGAGCTTAAGATCACCGACATCAGCAAACTGATGGGGCTGAGCAAGAGTACCCTCCACTCGCTGCTGAAAACCCTCCAGCTTCACGGCTATATCGATCAGAACCCGGAGAACGGCAAATATCGCCTCGGCATGAAGCTGGTTGAGCGCGGTCATTTCGTTGTGGGCTCGATCGATATTCGCCAGAAGGCGAAAGGCTGGCTGACGGAGCTGTCCCAGCGGACCGGGCAGACCACCCATCTGGGGATCCTGGACGGTCGTGAAGGGGTCTATATCGAGAAGATTGAAGGCAAGCTGGCCGCCATAGCCTATTCGCGCATCGGCCGCCGCCTGCCGGTTCACGCCACCGCCATCGGCAAGGTGTTGATTGCCTGGCTGGGCGAGGCCGAGCTGAACACCCTGCTGGAGGGCTATCAGTACACCACCTATACCCCTTCCACCCTCGCCTCTCGCGAAGCATTAATGGCCGCTCTGGCGCAGACCCGCGAGCAGGGCTATGCCCTGGACAGCGAAGAGAACGAGCAGGGCGTGCGCTGCGTGGCGGTGCCGGTGTGGAACCACGAATCCCGCGTGATTGCCGCCCTGAGCCTGTCGACCCTGACCTCGCGCGTGGACGATGCCGAGCTGGCTAATTTCCGCGAGCAGCTTCAGCAGGCCGGGCTCGCGCTCTCACGCGCACTGGGCTATGCCGGCTCGTAGGTGAAGTAGTCGAAGTCCGCGTGGCAGCCGTCGCCGCTGATGTCCTCGCAGTGTAGCCCCACAAACGCACCGGTAAAGAAGCCGCGCCCGCCGATGTAGTCGTCCGACAATTTCCACGCCTCATACGTGATCGGCACGGTATGCCATGTCTCGCCGTCGAACGAGTAGCTGTAGCGGTAGACCAGTTTATCCACGTCCACCCGCAGCCAGACGCTCTCGGCCTGTTCCGGCACCGGAATCGGCTGCTCGTGCAGCGGCCACGACGGCACGTTGTGGTCGAGTTGGATCACCTTGATGGTTCTCCCCTGCCCCTCCTCGTAGTCCACAAAGCAGTAGCTCCAGTTTTTGCTGTTGTAGTAGCAGGTCAGCCCCGCGCTCTGCTGGAAGTGGACCGGCGAGAACTGCATCCGCGTCTCGGCCCGGAAGGTGAAATGCTGCCAGCGGCGCGCCACGGTCGACTGGGTAAAGGTCGAGTTGAGCGAGTCGTTGCCGTAGAGCCGTAAGTAGCCCGGGCGGGCGGTAAGCGAGCCGAGGGTGTTGTCGAACGGAATGCGCAGGGTCTGCAGTTCCGGGTCGAGCGAACTGGCGTCGAAATCGTCCCGCCAGATGCCCGGAACGGCTACAGGCTGCTCCGCCATCTGCGGGCCTTTCACGGTCAGCTGCGCATGCTTGCCGCCTTCCACGTACGGCCAGCCGTCGCGCCATTCAATGCGGGCGATGCCGGTCTCGCGCCCCAGCGGGCAGTAACCGCGCCCGCCGGAGGCCAGCAGCGGCACGCCGGGCAGGCGCAGCGGGCGGCTGGTGAGGTAGGCCATATACCACTCCTCGGTGTGGGTTTGCAGCAGCGAGCCGTGACCGCTCTTTTGCAGCGGGTTCTCCGGCAGGTGCCAGCTGGTCATCATCGTCACGTCCGGGTGCAGCTCGTACGGCCCGTCGATGGTTTTTGCGCGCAGCACCACGACCGCGTGCTCGTAGCTGGTGCCGCCCTCTGCAACCATCAGGTAGTACCATCCCGCGTGGCGATAAAGATGCGCCCCTTCGGTGTAGCAGAGCGGCGTGCCGGTAAACAGAGTTTTGCGCTCGGGCGAGAGCGTGCCGGTCTGCGGATCAAACTCCTGCATCACGATAGTGTTGTGCGGGTTGCTGTGGTGGCGCGGCCCCCACGGGCGGTAGAGGTAGTATTTGCGGCCATCGTCGTCGTGGAACAGGGAGGGATCGAACCCGCCGTTGCCCATCGGGATCGGCTCGCTCCACGGCCCCTCGATGGACGGCGCGGTGACGAGAAAATTGCGGCCGTTTTTCCACGGCGAGTCGACAATCTTCACGTCGGTGTAGAGCAGCCAGAACCTCCCGTCGGCGTAGCTCAGGCACGGCGCCCAGATGCCGCCGGAGTCCGGGTTGCCCTTCATGTCCAGCATCGACACGCGGTCCAGCGGGGTGCTGACCAGCGACCAGTTTTTCAGATCGCGGGAGTGGTAGATGCGCACGCCCGGGAACCACTCGAAGGTCGAGGTGGCGATGTAGTAGTCCTCGCCCTGACGGCACAGGGACGGGTCCGGGTTGAAGCCGGTGAGTATCGGGTTAGTAATTTCCATGTTGCCTCCGGTTAATGGGATGCGGCTGTCGCAGCGTCGGGAACGGCCTCGCCCTGCGACGCGCGGTGCTTGATCAGCTGCTGGCTGATGGCCTCCACGCGGGCGTCGGTGAGCTTGTAGAACGACAGCATGATGAACATGCCCGCGTAGAGCACCACCGGCACCACGCAGAACAGAATTTTGATGGTGGTCAGCACCTCGACCGGCTGCACGCTGCTGCTGGCGGAGTAGTTGACGTACGCCAGGATCCAGCCCACCACCGCCCCGCCAATTGCCAGGCCAATCTTCAGGCTGAACAGGTAGGTGGAGAACACCAGCCCGTCGAGGCGGCGACCGCTACGGCTCTCCTCGTAATCCACCACGTCAGAGGCCATCAGCCACTGCAGCGGCGTGGTGGTGTTAAAGACGAACAGGAACAGAATGTTGAGGGCAAAAATCAGGGCAATATGCTCCGCCGGCGTGAAGAAGATCAGCAGGCTAATCAGCGAGTAAGCGACGATGATCCACTTGAAGGCGGTAACGCGGTCGAAGCGGCCCAGCAGGCGGGAGGAGCAGAGCGAGCCGAACATGGTGGCGAGGCTGCCGTAGAGTAAGAACTGGGTCGCCATCTCCGGGTGATCCATCACGTATTTCACGAAGTAGAGCGTCGCCCCGCCGCGCACCACGTTGGAGCAGGTCGCCATCATCTTGAAGGCACACATGATGCGCCACTGGCTGTTGCCCAGCAGCAGCTTAAGGTCTTTCGCCACCGACGAACCCGGCTGCACCTCAAAGGTGTAGCGCTCTTTGGTGGTAAAGAAGCAGACGTAGAGCAGCACCACGCCGCTCAGGCCCAGCACGCACATGGCGCCGAAATAACCCACCTGCTCGTTGCCTTTGCCAATGATGCTGACCAGCGGCAGCGCGATGCCGCTGATGGCGAGCGACCCCGCCGCCGCCAGGAAGAAGCGCCAGGACTGCAGGGCGTGACGCTCTTTCGGGTCGGCGGTAATGACGCCCGGCATGGCGCAGTACGGGACGTTAACGAAGGTGTAGACCAGAGTCAGCAGAATATAGGTCACGCAGGCGTAGATGATTTTGCCCTGCGCGGAGAAGTCCGGCGTGTAGAAGGTCAGCATGCAGACGATGCCGAACGGGATGGCGCCCCACAGCAGGAACGGGCGAAACTGGCCATGCCGCGTGCGGGTGCGGTCTACCAGCAGCCCCATCAGCGGGTCGGTCACGGCGTCGAGCACGCGGGAGACTAAAAACAGCGTCCCCATAATGCCCGCGGAGAGGCCAAACACGTCAGTGTAGAAATAGGCCAGCAGGAACATCGTGGCCTGCCAGACGAAGCCGCAGGCGGTGTCACCCAGCCCGTAGCCAATTTTGTCTTTCATGGTTAATTGCGTCATCAGAATTACACCCTTATGTAGTGTGCTGAATTACAACATCGTGTTAATGGAGTGTAATGAGCTGTTCAATTAACCAGCAATGCTCATATCTTATTTCTGAATTACGTTATTTCGCTTTTGTGACGTCAACGATATATCGCAACTTATTGTTTAAATTAGTAAATTGCAGGCACGTAAAAACCGCCCGCGGACTATTTTCCGCAGACGATTTTCTCTCACAAAATAATTAAATACCGAGCGCTTTTTTACCGGCGTTAATTACCTCAATGATTTTATCGGTGTCATAAATACAGCCTTTCCAGGTGCCGCCGCTCACGGACTGTAATGCCGCCCACAGCCGGGTATCGTCCGGCAAAAAGTCGTGAGCGTGCAGGTCCGGATGCACCTGCCGCCGTGCCAGCTCGCGCGCGCCCTCTTCCGGCGTCAGCGGGTTGTCCGCAGTACCGATAAAGTTTACGCTGCCTGTTAATGTCAGGCGTTCCACCGCAATCTCAATGATGTCGTTATCGCGCAGCTTGCCTATCGGCCCGCCCGCCAGCGCCTCCGGCGACACGTGGCCGAAACAGGCGCCCGTCGACACGCCCGAGAAGCGCGCATCGGTGATTAACGACACCGTTTTGCCCCACGAGATGTGTTTGAGCGCGGAGGTGAGCTGGTAGGTCTCCTCCATGCCGGTGCCGGACGGTCCACCGCCGATCACCACCATGATATCGCCCTGCTCAATCTCTTCCCGCTTGATGGCCTTGATCGCCTGCGCTTCCGAGACAAACACCCGCACCCGGCCGGTGTGGCGGTACACGCCATCTTCACCGACGACCGACGGGTCGATCGCCGTGGCCTTGATCACCGATCCTTCCGGCGCAATGTTGCCCGTCGGGAAGCAGACCGTCGAGGTCAGCCCTTTCGCTTTTGCTTTCTCCGGCGGCAGGATCACGTCATCCGGCTCCACGCCGTCCTGCTCGCGCAGGCACTGGCGGAAGCGCTTACGGCGCTCCGAGCTCTGCCACCAGTCGAGGTTCTCGCCCACCGTCTGGCCGGTGACGGTCATGGCATCCAGGTGCAGCAGGCCGAGATCGCGCAGGTGGAGCATGACTTCCGGCACGCCGCCCGCGAGGAAGGCACGCACGGTCGGGTGATAGTCCGGGCCGTTGGGCAGCACGCTCACCAGACGCGGCACCCTGCGGTTGACGCGCGTCCAGTGTTCAACGTCCGGGATCGTGCAGCCCGCCGCGTGGGCGATGGCCGGAATGTGCAGCAGTAAATTGGTGGAGCCGCCGAACGCCGCGTGGATCACCATCGCGTTTTCGATGGCTTTGTCGGTGAGGATATCGCGCGTGGTGATGCCGCGGTTATCCAGCTCGTTCACCGCCCGCGCCGACTGGCGGGCGATCTCCAGCCACACCGCCTGTCCGGACGGGGCCAGCGCGGAGTGCGGCAACGCCAGACCCAGCGCTTCCGCGACCACCTGCGAGGTGCCCGCCGTACCGAGGAACTGACACCCGCCGCCCGGCGACGCGCAGGCGCGGCAGCCCAGCTCGGCGGCCTCCTGCAAGGAGAGTTCATGGTTGGCGAAGCGCGCGCCGATGGTCTGCACCTTGCCCGCATCTTCCCCCACGGTCGGCGGCAGCGTCGCTCCACCTGGCACCAGAATGGTCGGCAGGTCGTGCATCGCGGCCAGCGCAATCATGGTGGCGGGCAGCCCTTTATCGCAGGTTGCCACGCCGATCACCGCCCGCCGCGTCGGAAGAGAGCGGATAAGACGACGAAACACGATCGCCGCGTCGTTACGATACGGCAGGGAGTCGAACATGCCGTGCGTGCCCTGCGAGCGCCCGTCACACGGATCGCTGACGAAGGCCGCGAACGGGATCCCGCCGTTGCGTGTGATCTCCTTCGCCGCCGCCTGCATCTGCATGCCGATTTCCCAGTGGCCGGTGTGGTAGCCCAGCGCAACCGGGCGTCCGTCTCCGGCGCGGATACCGCCCTGAGTACCGATAATCAGCACCTCTTTGCCGGTCAGCTTGTTGGCGTCCCAGCCCATCCCGGCGTTCTGCGTCATGCCGAACAGGTTGCCGCTGGGGGATTCCATCAGCATCTGCGGAGTCAGCGGCAGCGCGCCCTGCGGACCCGCCGCGTGGGTGATCACCGCATAAAACGCGTCGTCCTGTGGGGTGAAAATTTTCTCAATGGTCATCGTTATCGTCCGGCTCAGCAGAGCTTGAGCTGTTGTAGCAGGGCTTTCAGCTGCGCCTTACGCGGCTCGTCCAGCGGCGAGGCTGGTGGCAGGACGTGCGTAGAAATTGGACGACCGCAGAGCACGATCGCCTCTTTAATGACGTTCACAAACGGCGTATCCAGCTGATACATCTGCGGGATTTGCAGCAGGGTCTGATGATACTCAGCCGCTTTCGCCACGTCTTTATCCCGCCAGGCTTTCAGAAGATTTACCGACACCTGCGGAGCAAAGTTACCGCTGGCCGAGATCGCCCCGTCACCGCCGAGCAGCAGGGTATTGAACAGATGATCGTCGTAGCCGCAGAGCACGGTGAAGTGTGGATGGGCCGCTTTAACGGTGTGGATCATGCTGCGCAGGTGGGCGACGGAGTCGATGGTGTCTTTGATGCCGACGATGTTACTGCGCGAGTCGGCGAGGGTTTTCACCAACGCCGGGGTCAGATCCTGCCCGGTCAGCGCCGGGAAGTTATAGAGCATCACCGGCAGCGTGACGCTGTCGGCCACCTGTTCGAAGTAGCGGATCAGGTTCGCTTCCGACACTTTCCAGTAGTAAGGGTTGATCACCACGATGCCGTCCGCGCCCGCCAGCTGCGCGTGCTGGCTCAGCTCAATGGTTTCCCGGGCGTTGGTGCCGCCGGTGCCGATCAGGACCGGCACACGACGATCGACATGATCGATCGCAAAGCGGGCAATGGTTTTACGCTCTTCGGCGCTGAGCTGGGAGAACTCGCCGCCGCTGCCCAGGAAGAACAGGCCGTCGACGCCCGCAGCGATCAGATCGTCGATCAGCGCGGCGGTACCCGGCTTATCAAGCTGGCCATCGGCGGTAAAAATGGTGGAGACAGGGGGAATGATACCCGTGAACAACGCGGACTGCGGCATGTGATCTCCTTGCTGAATCATTTTGTTCTACATTATAGAACAGTGTTCATCAATTTAACGATCATACTATGACGGAGAAAAAGCACAGGTAAATGGGAGATGAGGAGGGAGTGCGGGAAGTTTAAGCTGGATCACATTATGCGTGGGTGCGGTCTGGTTCCCTCACCCTAACCCTCTCCCAAGGGGAGAGGGAACTTTTACACCCTCTCCCCTTGGGAGAGGGCCGGGGTGAGGGGTTACTCTACCAGCATCTTCACCACAACCTTACGCACCTGCGCCGGCGCCCCCACCGCGCACAGCGGCTTATGCACTTCGCCCGGCCAGAACACCACGAAATCCCCTTCGCTCAGCACCACGGATTTCTCCTGCTCGCCTTCCGGCAGGAACGCGATGTCTTTGTCCGCCAGCCAGTCGGTGTCCGGCGTGCCGTGCGGCAGGGTGCTGAAGGTCATCCCTTCCTGCCCCTTCAGCACAATCTGAATATCCAGGTAGCGTGCATGGTATTCAGCGCGACGCTCGGCGAACGGCTGGGTCATGTCCTCCGATACCAGATAAAACAGGCTGTTGCCGCTGATGTCGTGCTTGCCGGTCGGCGTCGCGTCGGTGACGTGGGTCTTAACGTGCTCAATGGCCTGGCGCAGCTCTTCTGGTAGCCAGGACTGGAGATGATGAATATTGCCAATAATCATGATACAACCCTCAAATTAAAACATTGTTTCATTTTAATCTTTTATACGAGAATCGCCTCTCCCATACCAGCCCTTTTTAGACAAGATTTGCGCCAGCGCATGTTTATCGGAAAATGTGTTAATTCACTGTTAATTACATAAAGGCATTTATGCAGTCGTTATGCATAACCTCATTTCCTAAGCTTTACGCAACTTATCTAACTCGCTGAATTTAAAACGTAACTCACAAAACCTGTTGTTGCATCACACTTTATCACTTCGGTTATTTCCTTTAAAAATCCATAATTATTTATCGATTTCTCTTAAGTGAAAAATAGTTAACTGTCATTATTGCATAGCTATTCTCGAGGCAAAATTTTATTCATTGAAATCAACAGCATAACTAAATATTTCAAAGCATGTAATTCTACAAAACAATAACAACCTCAAATATTGCCACCCGTTCCTGCTTAGCTATTCATCCCGTAATAATATGAAATTAATCATTATCTGATACGAATCATGCAATTGAAAATAAACTGCTCAATATCGGTTTTCGCGTGAGCAGCGTCACAATAACCATTATTTAAGCGCCTACTATGAATCACGAAATCAATTGAGCTTAGCCGCCATGAAATTAAACACATCACATGGCGCATGCCCTTTTTATTCTGAAAAAAAGTTAAAGGAATAATTATGGAAAAGCATTACGTCGGTTCTGAAATTGGTCAATTGCGTAGCGTTATGCTGCATCGTCCTAATTTAAGTCTTAAACGTTTAACGCCATCGAATTGTCAGGAGCTGTTATTTGATGACGTGCTCTCGGTTGAGCGGGCGGGAGAGGAGCATGATATCTTCGCAAACACGCTGCGCGAGCAGGGTGTGGAAGTCCTGCTATTGACCGACCTTCTTACGCAAACGCTTGATATTGCCGAAGCAAAAGCCTGGCTTCTTGAAACACAAATCTCCGACTACCGCCTCGGCCCAGCCTTTGCCGGCGACGTCCGCGGCTGGCTGGCGGATATGCCGCACCGCGAACTGGCGCGCCGATTAAGCGGCGGATTAACCTACGGCGAAATTCCGGCGGCTATTAAAAATATGGTGGTCGATACCCACACGGCGAATGATTTTATTATGAAACCGCTGCCGAACCACTTATTTACCCGCGATACCTCCTGCTGGATTTATAACGGCGTGTCCATTAATCCGATGGCGAAACCCGCCCGCCAGCGCGAAACCAATAATCTGCGCGCAATATATCGCTGGCACCCCGCATTTGCCGATGGCGAGTTTATTAAGTATTTCGGCGACGAGAATATTAATTACGACCACGCCACCCTGGAAGGCGGCGACGTATTAGTGATTGGCCGCGGGGCGGTATTGATCGGCATGTCAGAGCGCACGACGCCGCAGGGCGTGGAGTTCCTCGCCAACAGCTTGTTTAAACATCGTCAGGCCGAGCGCGTGATCGCCGTTGAGCTGCCGAAACATCGCTCCTGCATGCACCTCGACACCGTGATGACCCACATCGACGTGGACACTTTCTCCGTTTACCCGGAAGTGGTGCGCAAGGACGCCCAGTGCTGGACGCTCACCCCGGACGGACGCGGCGGTCTGCTGCGTACTCAGGAAACCGACCTGCTGCACGCCATCGAGAAAGCCCTCGGCATTAACCAGGTGCGCCTGATCACCACCGGCGGCGATGCCTTTGAAGCCGAACGCGAGCAGTGGAACGACGCCAACAACGTCCTGACCATCCGTCCGGGCGTGGTGATCGGCTACGAGCGCAACGTCTGGACCAACGAGAAATACGATAAGGCGGGCATCACCGTGCTGCCGATCCCGGGCGACGAGCTGGGGCGCGGTCGCGGCGGCGCGCGCTGCATGAGCTGCCCACTGGAACGCGACGGAATTTAAAGGAGCCATCATGGAACGAAAACCCACTCTGGTTGTGGCCCTTGGCGGCAACGCGCTGCTCAAGCGCGGCGAGCCGCTGGAAGCGGACATCCAGCGCCAGAACATCGAGCAGGCCGCCCGCACCATCGCAGGCTTAACGGAGCAATGGCGCGTGGTGCTGGTGCACGGCAACGGCCCGCAGGTCGGGCTGCTGGCGCTGCAAAACAGCGCCTACGACAAAGTCACCCCCTACCCGCTGGACGTTCTTGGTGCAGAAAGCCAGGGAATGATCGGCTACATGCTCCAGCAGGCGCTGAAAAACAATCTGCCCCAGCGCGAGGTGAGCGTCCTGCTCACGCAGGTGGAAGTGGACGCCGCCGACCCGGCGTTCAGCAACCCGACCAAGTACATCGGCCCGGTCTACAGCGAAGCCCAGGCGAAAGCGCTGGCCGCGGAAAAAGGCTGGGTGTTCAAGGTCGACGGGGCCTATTTCCGCCGCGTGGTGCCCTCTCCGCAGCCGAAGCGCATCGTGGAGAGCGACGCCATTACGGCGCTTATTCAGCGCGACCACCTGGTCATCTGCAACGGCGGCGGCGGCGTGCCGGTGGTGGAAAACGCCAACGGTTATCGCGGCATTGAGGCTGTGATCGACAAAGACCTCTCCGCCGCTCTGCTGGCGCGGCAGATCGAGGCCGATGCCCTGCTGATCCTCACCGATGCCGACGCGGTGTACCTCGACTGGGGCAAACCGACCCAGCGCCCGCTGGCGCAGGTCACGCCGGAACTGCTCAGAGGCATGCAGTTCGACGCCGGATCGATGGGGCCAAAAGTGGCCGCCTGCCGCGAGTTTGTTGAAGCCTGCAACGGCATTGCCGGGATCGGCGCGCTGGCCGACGGCGCGGAGATCCTGGCGGGCGAGAAAGGCACGTTGATTCGTAACTGAGCACCCATTTCCCCTCACCCTAACCCTCTCCCCAAAAGGGAGAGGGGACGATTAAAACCTCTCCCCTTTGGGGAGGGGGCTGGGGTGAGGGGTAAGGTCTTAGACATTAATTTTAAAAAGGATTTACCCATGACCATCAACCTGAAAAACCGCAACTTCCTGAAACTGCTGGACTACACCCCGGCGGAGATCCAGTACCTGATCGACCTCGCCATCGAGCTGAAGGCGGCCAAAAAAGCCGGGCGCGAAAAGCAAACCCTGGTCGGGAAAAACATCGCCCTGATCTTTGAAAAAACCTCCACCCGCACCCGCTGCGCCTTTGAAGTGGGCGCGTTCGACCAGGGCGCGCAGGTCACCTACCTCGGCCCAAGCGGCTCGCAGATTGGCCACAAAGAGTCGATGAAGGACACCGCGCGCGTGCTGGGCCGCATGTATGACGGCATCGAGTACCGCGGCTACGGCCAGGCCATCGTTGAGGAGCTGGGCGAATACGCGGGAGTGCCGGTGTGGAACGGCCTGACCGACGAGTTCCACCCCACGCAAATCCTTGCCGACCTGATGACCATGCTGGAGCACTCTCCGGGCAAAACCCTGCCGGAGCTGAGCTTTGCTTACCTCGGCGACGCGCGCAACAACATGGGTAATTCGCTGATGGTCGGCGCAGCCAAAATGGGGATGGATATCCGCCTTGTGGCGCCGAAATCCTTCTGGCCGGAGGCCGGGCTGGTTGAGCAGTGCCGCGCCATCGCCAAAGAGACCGGCGCGCGCATCACCCTCACCGACGATGTGGGAGAAGGCGTGCAGGGCACCGATTTCCTCTACACCGACGTCTGGGTTTCCATGGGCGAGCCGAAGGAGGCGTGGGCCGAGCGCGTTAGCCTGATGAAGCCGTATCAGATTAATGCGGACGTGATGAAGGTCACCGGTAACCCGAACGTCAAGTTCATGCACTGCCTGCCGGCGTTCCACAACGAACATACCAAAGTGGGCCGCGAAATCGAGATGGCGTACGGCCTGAAGGGGCTGGAGGTGACGGAAGAGGTCTTTGAATCCCCGAACTCCATCGTCTTCGACGAAGCAGAGAACCGCATGCACACCATTAAAGCGGTCATGGTGGCGACACTCGGCGACTAATCACCGCCCGGCGCGCCGCGGGGTGCGCCGGGTTCAGGAGAACATCATGGGCAAGTTCAAATTTCCCTCCGCTTATACCATTCTCTTTTTTCTGATTGCCGTGGTTGCCGTGCTGACGTGGATTGTTCCGGCCGGGCAGTACCATATGGCGATGAACGAGGCGCTCGGCAAAGAAGTGCCGGTTGCTGGCACTTACGCGCACGTGGCAGCGCACCCGCAGGGGCTCGTCTCCGTGCTGATGGCGCCGATTGCCGGGCTGTACGATCCGGAGTCCGGCCAGGCCGGGGCGATCGACGTGGCGCTGTTTATTCTGATCATCGGGGGATTCCTCGGGATCGTCACTAAAACCGGGGCGATAGACGCCGGGATCGAGCGCGTCACCACCCGACTGCGCGGCCGCGAAGAGTGGATGATCCCGATCCTGATGGCGCTGTTTGCCGCAGGCGGCACGATTTACGGCATGGCCGAAGAGTCGCTACCCTTCTATACCTTACTGGTGCCGGTGATGCTGGCAGCGCGGTTCGATCCGGTGGTTGCGGCTTCTACCGTGCTGCTCGGCGCGGGGATCGGCACGCTCGGATCCACCATCAACCCGTTCGCCACGGTGATCGCCGCCAACGCCGCCGGGATCCCCTTCACCAACGGCATCATGCTACGCATCGCGCTGCTGGTGATCGGCTGGATCATCTGCGTGGCGTGGGTAATGCGCTACGCCCGCAAGGTGCGCAAGGATCCGTCGCTGTCGATCGTGGCGGATAAGCAGGAAGAAAATCTCGCCCACTTTCTCGGTAACAAGGGCGAGCAGTCGCTGGAATTTACCCCGGTGCGCAAACTCATCCTGGTGATCTTCGCCCTAGCCTTCGCGGTGATGATCTACGGCGTGGCGGTGCTGGGCTGGTGGATGGCGGAGATTTCGGCGGTGTTCCTCGCCAGTGCCATTATCGTCGGGCTGATCGCCCGCATGAGCGAAGAGGAGCTGACCTCAACCTTTATCAACGGCGCGCGAGATTTGCTGGGCGTCGCGCTGATAATCGGCATCGCGCGCGGTATCGTAGTGATCATGGATAAGGGCATGATTACCCACACCATTTTGCACAGCGCCGAGGGAATGGTCACCGGATTGTCGACGGTGGCGTTCATCAACGTGATGTACTGGCTGGAAGTGGTGCTGTCGTTTCTTGTGCCTTCTTCGTCCGGCCTGGCCGTTCTGACGATGCCGATCATGGCGCCCCTTGCCGATTTCGCTAACGTCAACCGCGACCTGGTGGTTACGGCTTACCAGTCGGCGTCCGGCATCGTCAACCTGATCACTCCCACCTCTGCCGTCGTGATGGGCGGGCTGGCTATCGCCCGCGTGCCCTACGTGCGTTATCTGAAATGGGTCGCGCCGCTGCTGGGGATTTTAACGGTGGTGATTATGGTGGCGTTAAGCCTGGGCGCTTTGTTGTGATTTGCCGGATGGCGCTGCGCTTATCCGGCCTACGGATCGGTGCGGTGCCACCGGTTATTTCGGGAACTGATATGGGAACTATGATGGATTACGAAGAGTACTCTCCCAAAGAGCAACTACAGCTAACGGTCTGCCAGCGTCTGATCGCGGAAAAGAGCTATCTCTCCCAGGAAGAGATCCGCCGCGACTTACAGGAGCGTGGTTTTGAGACCATCAGCCAGTCCACCGTTTCACGTCTGCTCAAATTGCTTGGTGTCATAAAAATTCGCAATGCCAAAGGGCTAAAGATTTATTCGCTGAATCCCCAGCTGCGCCCGGCCCCCGACGCGGCGCGTACGGTCTCTGAAATGGTGGTGAGCGTGGAGCACAACAGCGAATTTATCCTTATCCATACCGTCGCCGGATATGGCCGCGCGGTGGCGCGTATTCTGGATTATCACCAGTTACCGGAAATTTTAGGTGTAGTGGCCGGGAGCAGTATTGTCTGGGTCGCACCCCGCGTAGTGAAGCGCACCGCGCTGGTGCATAAGCAAATTAATTATTTACTCAGAACGCATTAATATTCACAAAGAACCGTTTGCATTGAGTAAAGCGTGCATTAAATCGCTTGATCCCAAAAGCGTGCTGCGTATAATGCCCGACAATTTGCCGGGAGGAAGCATGGTCAAGCGTGTACGACATATCGTCTTACCGCGTCTGAAATCAGACGCTGGCCTGCCGTTTTTCTTCCCGTTGCTAAACCTATTCCCAGAGCCCCTCATTTGAGGGGCTTTTTTTTGCCCGGCGTCAGGAGATAAACATGAATCCACTTTATCAAAAACACATCATTTCCATAAACGACCTCAGCCGCGAAGAGCTGGAACTGGTTCTGGAAACCGCGGCAAAACTGAAAGCCAATCCGCAACCGGAGCTGTTGAAGCACAAGGTGATTGCGAGCTGCTTCTTCGAAGCCTCGACCCGCACCCGCCTCTCCTTCGAAACCTCCATGCACCGTCTGGGCGCGAGCGTGGTGGGCTTCTCGGACAGCAGCAACACGTCGCTGGGCAAAAAAGGCGAAACCCTGGCGGATACCATTTCGGTTATCAGTACCTACGTTGACGCGATTGTGATGCGCCACCCGCAGGAGGGCGCGGCGCGTCTGGCGACCGAGTTTTCCGGCGGCATTCCGGTACTGAACGCCGGTGACGGCGCCAACCAGCATCCGACGCAGACCCTGCTGGATCTGTTCACCATTCAGGAGACGCAGGGCACGCTTGAGAACCTGAACATCGCCATGGTCGGCGACCTGAAATATGGCCGCACCGTCCACTCCCTGACCCAGGCGCTGGCGAAATTTAACGGCAACCGCTTCTTCTTTATCGCGCCGGACGCGCTGGCGATGCCGCAGTACATTCTCGACATGCTGGACGAGAAAGGCATCGCGTGGAGCCTGCACGCCAGTATCGAAGAGGTGATGGGCAACGTGGATATTCTCTACATGACCCGCGTGCAGAAAGAGCGTCTGGATCCGTCCGAGTACGCCAACGTGAAGGCGCAGTTCGTGCTGCGCGCCAGCGACCTTGAAGGCGCGCGTGACAATATGAAGGTGCTGCACCCGCTGCCGCGCATCGATGAGATCACCACAGACGTGGACAAAACGCCGCACGCCTGGTACTTCCAGCAGGCCGGAAACGGCATCTTCGCTCGCCAGGCGTTACTGGCACTGGTTCTGAATCGCGAATTAGCTCTGTAAGGGGAGACGACCATGACACACGATAACAAACTCCAGGTTGAAGCCATCAAGCGTGGCACCGTGATTGACCACATCCCTGCGCAGGTGGGCTTTAAACTGCTGACGCTGTTCAAACTGACCGAAACCGACCAGCGCATCACCATCGGCCTGAACCTGCCGTCGGGCGAAATGGGCCGTAAAGACCTGATCAAAATCGAGAACACCTTCCTGACCGACGAGCAGGTTAACCAGCTGTCGCTGTACGCGCCGGACGCCACGGTTAACCGCATCGACGATTACGACGTGGTGGGCAAATCCCGCCCAAGCCTGCCGGATCGCATCGAAAGCGTGCTGGTCTGCCCGAACAGCAACTGCATCAGTCATGCTGAGCCGGTTTCCTCCAGTTTCGCAGTGAAAAAACGCGCCAATGACATCGCACTCAAATGCAAATACTGCGAAAAAGAGTTTTCTCATTATGTGGTGCTGGCCAACTAATTGAGGTTGGTAATGAAATCCCGGCTGTTATAATGGCCGGGAACATTCTTAACGCTGTAATTCTGGAGAAAAAATGAGCAAAGTACTCGCGACGGAAAATGCACCAGCGGCTATCGGCCCATACGTTCAGGGCGTTGATCTGGGCAGCATGATCATCACTTCTGGTCAGATCCCGGTGAACCCAAAAACCGGTGAAGTGCCAGCCGACGTAGCGGCGCAGGCGCGTCAGTCGCTGGAAAACGTGCAGGCGATCGTGGAATCTGCCGGTCTGAAAGTGGGCGATATCGTCAAAACCACCGTGTTCGTGAAAGATCTGAATGATTTCGCGACCGTTAACGCCACTTACGAAGCGTTCTTCACCGAGCACAACGCGACCTTCCCGGCTCGCTCTTGCGTGGAAGTGGCGCGTCTGCCAAAAGACGTGAAAATTGAAATTGAAGCGATTGCCGTACGTCGCTAATTCAATTCAATTAAGAAAGGGCAGCTTAGCTGTCCTTTTTATTTCGACTATTTTTACTCTCCATATAAAATGACAAATCGCACCGTCCATTATTAAGCTTCTCCACCCGGTAATATTCTCTAATAATGGATGAGTAATGAAACTTTCAAAAATTGCACTTGCCCTCGCGACAGTGACCGTTGCATCGTCGGCATTTGCTCACGGCTATATTGAATCTCCAGCCAGCCGCGCCTATATGTGTAAGCTTGGCCAAAATATTGATTGCGGCGCTGTACAGTATGAACCGCAGAGCGTGGAAAAAACCTCCGGTTTCCCGACCGGCGCTATGCCGCCGGACGGCCAGCTCGCCAGTGCAGGTATTTCCCAGTATTCTCAGCTGGATAAGCAAAGCCTGAATGCCTGGACCAAAAACCCGATAACAGCAGGCCCGCATGAGTTCGTCTGGCATCATACTGCACCGCATAAAACCACTAACTGGCGCTATTACATCACCAAACAAAATTGGGATCCAAATAAGCCGCTGACTCGCGATCAATTTGAATTAACTCCATTCTGTACGATCAACGGAAATAGTCAGGCACCAGCCGTAACAAAATCCATGACTTGCAATGTTCCTGCGCGTACGGGGTACCAGGTTATTTACGGCGTGTGGGAAATTGCGGACACCTCAAATAGCTTTTATCAGGCCATTGACGTTGATTTCGGGAATGGTGGCAACGTTACCCCGGACGAAACGCCTGCGATCGTTTCCGAATGGAGCAAAACCCTGAGCGGCCAGATTGCCGGTAATAACCTGAACGTGGGCGATAAGGTTATCGCACGCTTCTTCGACGCCAACGGTGAAGTGACCGCCATGCGTACCGAAATGACCATCGGCTCTGCTGAACAAGGCGACGCTAACCAGTGGTCTTACGATCTGGCGCAGAAGATCAACACCGCTCAGAGCGATGTCCGCGTCGGTGTTAAAGATGAAGCCGGTGACATCAGCCCGGTTCACGGCGCCAACAGCGTATTCGTGAAAGAGGGCAGCACGCTGAAATCCGTTGCCATCTCCTATGAAGAGCAAAAAGCGCAGGTGAGCGAGACCATCGCCGTTTCCGATCTGCAATACAGCAAAATCGAACATGGCAACGCGACCGTCACCTTCCACGTCAACACGCAGGGTGACGTTAATTTTGAAGCGCACGTGATGAACCACCACGGTGCGGAAAAAGGTTACCTGAAGCAGGACATGAACAACGTCAATCAGGACGTGACCATGACGTTGACTGACGTGACGGCGGGACACCATATGCTGAAATACTACGCGACCAATAAAGACGGCACGATGTTCGCCCAGGACGTGCTGAACCTGATGCTGGAAAG
>NZ_JABMCU010000094.1:0-17441 GCF_013179605.1 Enterobacter sp. CM29
TCAAGCTGCAAACTCTGGGTCTGACTCAGGGTACCGTTGTTACCATCTCCGCTGAAGGTGAAGACGAGCAGAAAGCAGTTGAGCATCTGGTTAAGCTGATGGCTGAACTCGAGTAAGTTTACCGGGTTCTTTTCAATATCAGTCACAAGTAAGGTAGGGTTATGATTTCAGGCATTTTAGCATCCCCGGGTATCGCTTTCGGCAAAGCATTGCTGCTGAAAGAAGACGAAATCGTCATTGACCGGAAAAAAATTTCTGCCGACAAGGTTGATCAGGAAGTTGAACGTTTTCTGAGCGGTCGTGCCAAGGCATCTGCGCAACTGGAAGCGATTAAAACTAAAGCTGGCGAAACTTTCGGTGAAGAAAAAGAAGCCATCTTCGAAGGGCACATTATGCTGCTCGAAGATGAGGAGCTGGAGCAGGAAATCATAGCCCTGATTAAAGATAAAGGCATGACGGCCGACGCGGCTGCGCATGAAGTTATCGAAGGTCAGGCAACTGCCCTGGAAGAACTGGACGATGAATACCTGAAAGAGCGTGCGGCTGACGTACGTGACATCGGTAAGCGCCTGCTGCGCAACATCCTGGGTCTGGCCATCATCGATCTGAGCGCGATTCAGGACGAAGTCATCCTGGTTGCCGCTGACCTGACCCCGTCTGAAACCGCACAGCTGAACCTGAACAAGGTGCTGGGTTTCATTACTGATGCAGGTGGACGTACCTCCCACACCTCTATCATGGCGCGTTCTCTGGAGCTACCAGCCATCGTGGGTACCGGTAGCGTCACCTCGCAGGTGAAAAACGACGACTATCTGATTCTGGATGCCGTAAACAACGTGGTTTACGTCAACCCAACTAACGATGTGATCGAGCAGCTGCGTTCCGTTCAGGAGCAGGTTGCTACCGAGAAAGCGGAACTCGCTAAACTGAAAGATCTGCCAGCCATCACGCTGGACGGCCATCAGGTTGAAGTGTGCGCTAACATCGGTACCGTACGTGACGTTGACGGCGCTGAGCGCAACGGTGCGGAAGGTGTAGGTCTGTATCGTACTGAATTCCTGTTCATGGACCGCGACGCCCTGCCAACGGAAGAAGAGCAGTTTGCAGCGTACAAAGCGGTTGCGGAAGCGTGCGGCTCGCAGGCCGTTATCGTCCGCACCATGGATATCGGTGGCGACAAAGAGCTGCCGTACATGAACTTCCCGAAAGAAGAGAACCCGTTCCTGGGCTGGCGTGCCGTACGTATCGCCATGGATCGCAAAGAGATCCTGCGTGACCAGGTTCGCGCTATCCTGCGTGCATCCGCTTTCGGTAAGCTGCGCATCATGTTCCCGATGATCATCTCTGTTGAAGAAGTGCGTGCACTGAAGAAAGAGATTGAAATCTACAAGCAGGAACTGCGTGACGAAGGTAAAGCATTTGACGAGTCAATTGAGATCGGCGTGATGGTGGAAACACCGGCAGCCGCGACCATTGCACGTCATTTAGCCAAAGAAGTTGATTTCTTTAGTATCGGTACCAATGATTTAACGCAGTACACCCTGGCAGTTGACCGTGGTAATGATATGATTTCACATCTCTACCAGCCAATGTCGCCGTCTGTACTGAATTTGATCAAGCAAGTTATTGATGCTTCTCATGCAGAAGGTAAATGGACTGGCATGTGTGGTGAGCTTGCAGGCGACGAACGTGCTACACTTCTGTTGCTGGGTATGGGTCTGGACGAATTCTCTATGAGCGCCATTTCCATCCCGCGCATCAAGAAGATTATCCGTAACACGAACTTCGAAGATGCGAAGGTATTAGCAGAGCAGGCTCTTGCTCAACCGACAACGGACGAGTTAATGACGCTGGTTAACAAGTTCATTGAAGAAAAAACAATCTGCTAATCCACGAGATGCGGCCCAAATTACTGCTTAGGAGATAAGTCTAATGGGTTTATTTAGTAAACTGTTCGGTGACAAAAGCAATAGCGACTCCGGAACTATTGAGATTGTTGCTCCGCTCTCCGGCGAGATCGTCAATATCGAAGACGTGCCGGATGTAGTGTTTGCTGAGAAAATCGTTGGTGATGGCATTGCTATCAAACCAACTGGCAACAAAATGGTTGCTCCAGTTGACGGTACCATTGGTAAGATTTTTGAAACCAACCATGCGTTCTCTATCGAATCCGATAGCGGTATCGAACTGTTCGTTCACTTCGGTATCGACACCGTTGAACTGAAAGGCGAAGGCTTCAAACGTATCGCGGAAGAAGGCCAGCGTGTTAAAGTTGGCGACCCTGTAATTGAATTCGATCTGCCACTGCTGGAAGAAAAAGCGAAGTCTACCCTGACTCCGGTTGTTATCTCCAACATGGACGAAATCAAAGAGCTGATCAAACTGTCTGGCAGCGTTACCGTGGGTGAAACCCCGGTTATCCGCATCAAGAAGTAATTCTTGCCGCACGGTAAAATGGCGCCTTCGGGCGCCATTTTTGTTTATGCAGGCAGAATAAGCTCGTCGTAGCCTTTCGACTGCGTATAGATCATCACGTCAGTCACCCTGTCGCCCGCCATGCGAATGGCGTCGGCCACGGTTTTACCGCCGACGATACCGCTCACCAGCTCCGAACAGAACAGATCCCCCGTCCCTTTCAGGTCCGTCTCAACGCGCGGGTGTGCGCTTACGGTAACGCCCTCCTCGCTCACCAGCACGACGTGGATATTTTGCGGATCGTCAGCCACTGGCGCGCTGGTGATCGCCACCCATTTAAGCGTGTCAGACAGCAGCCCCTGCGCGGCGGCAATGGCGCTCTCCGGCGTACGGCACGGTTTGCCGCTCAGCACTTCCAGCTCAAACACGTTGGGCGTAATGCCCTGGGCCAGCGGGAGCAGGTGCTCACGGTAGGCTTCAGGAATATCCGGCTTCACGTACATCCCGCTGTCGATGTCTCCGATTACCGGGTCGACCAGCACCAGCAGATCGGGATGTTGCACTTTGATCGCCTTCAGCCACTGCGCCAGCAGCACGATCTGGCTGGCGCTGCCCATATAGCCGGTAGTGACCGCTTTTAGCTCGCGCAGGATCTCGCGCTCTTCCAGCGCCTTCAGGTAGCCGCTGAACCACTCGTCCGGGATCACCCCGCCGTAGAAGGTGTCGTAGTGAGGCGTATTGCTGAACAGCACCGTCGGCACGGCGGTAACGTTCAGTCGATGGGTGCGAATATTTGGCACCGCGATGCTGTTTCCCACACTGCCGTACACCACCTGCGACTGAACGGCGACAATATCGGTTTGCTGCGCCCGGGTGTTATCCCGGAATAAAATCATCTCCATGACGCTTAAATCCCCGCCCCCTGCGAATAACTCTCTTCACCAAAGACGCCGGTCGACAGGTAGCGATCGCCGCGATCGCAAATAATCGCTACCACTACTGCACCCGGGTTTGCCTTAGCCACCCGAATCGCCCCCGCTACCGCGCCACCCGAACTGACGCCGCAGAAGATGCCTTCACGCACGGCCAGCTCACGCATGGTATTTTCCGCCTCGCGCTGATGAATATCCAGCACCTGGTCCACAAGCTGCGCATTAAAGATGCCCGGTATATACTCCGCGGGCCAGCGGCGAATGCCCGGAATACTGCTTCCCTCTTCCGGCTGGAGGCCGACAATCGTCACCGGCTGCTCCTGCTCGCGCAGAAAACGTGACACACCGGTGATCGTACCCGTGGTCCCCATGCTGGAGACAAAGTGGGTGATGCGCCCGCCGGTTTGCTGCCAGATTTCCGGGCCGGTGGAGGTGTAGTGCGCGTACGGGTTGTCCGGGTTATTAAACTGGTCGAGCAGCTTGCCTTCCCCGCGCTCCGCCATCGCTAACGCTAAATCTCGCGCCCCTTCCATCCCCTGCTCTTTGCTCACCAGAATCAGCTCGGCCCCGTAGGCACGCATGGCGGCACGGCGCTCCTGGCTCATGTTATCCGGCATCAGCAGCTTCATACGATAGCCTTTCAGGGCGGCTATCATCGCCAGTGCGATACCGGTGTTACCGCTGGTGGCTTCGATCAGCACGTCGCCGGGCTTTATTTCGCCGCGCTTTTCGGCCTGAACAATCATCGACAGCGCCGCCCGGTCTTTCACCGACCCCGCCGGGTTATTGCCTTCAAGTTTGACCCAGATTTCGCTGCCGTTGTCACACCCCATGCGCTGAAGTTTGACCAGAGGGGTGTTGCCGATGGTGTGTTCGAGTGTATTCACGTTTTTTACTCAATAAAAAGCCCGGTAAGCATCACGCCACCGGGCGAAAAACATACTCAATAACCTATCAGGCTGACTCCGCCAGAGCAATATCCTCGCGCGTCTCGATGCGCTCGTTGCCGTGATAAATGCGCGCGTGTTGCAGCCCCACAAACAGGCGTTCCCCACGGTGCGGCGGCTCGTCGTCACGCATAACCACGGTCAGCGGCTCGGTGTACCAGCCCAGGGGCTGTACCACTAATTGGGTGTAGTGACCTTTAGGGCTAGCTTCCAGCACCTGCACCGGAAGCGGTGAGTCCAGGCTGGTACGGCGGCTGACGTCCACTTCCCACGGGCGCAGGAACAGATCCACCGGCCCCTGGTGCGCGGAGGTATACCCCAGCGGCCAGCGGTGCGCGCCAACGTGGAACTGACCGCCGCGAATAGTACCCTGAAGGCGGTTTACTTCCCCCATAAACTCCAGCACAAAGCGGGTCGCCGGTTCACGCCAGAGTTGCTCTGGCTCGTCAACCTGCTCAATGTTGCCCTGACTCATCACCACCACGCGGTCGGCTACTTCCATCGCCTCTTCTTGATCGTGGGTCACGAAAACGCTGGTGAACTGGAGTTCCTCATGAAGCTGACGCAGCCAGCGGCGGAGCTCTTTACGCACCTGCGCATCCAGCGCGCCAAACGGTTCGTCCAGCAGCAGGATTTGCGGTTCCACGGCTAACGCACGCGCCAGCGCCACGCGCTGTTTCTGCCCGCCAGAAAGCTGTGCCGGGAAGCGGTCCGCCAGATGAGCCAGCTGCACCATCTCCAGCAGTTTGGTCACTTTCGCTTTGATGGCGGCCGCATTCGGACGCTCACGACGCGGCAGTACGGTCAGACCAAACGCGATGTTGTCGAATACCGTCATGTGGCGGAACAGGGCGTAGTGCTGGAATACAAAACCCACTTTACGGTCGCGGGCATGCAAACGGCTTACGTCCGTACCGTGGAAGCGGATATGTCCGCTGGTCTGGTGCTCAAGCCCGGCGATAATACGCAGCAGCGTGGTTTTACCGGAGCCAGACGGCCCCAGCAGCGCCACCATTTGTCCGGAAGGGATATCCAGCGAGATATCATTCAGCACCTGGGTGCGACCAAAAGACTTCTTAATATTGGCAATCTCAATGCTCATGATTTCCCTCCTGATGCTGACGTTTTTCCTGATTCTCTAAACGCCACTGCACCACACTCTTCAAAAACAGGGTCAAAATCGCCATCAGCGTCAGCAACGCTGCGGCAGTAAAGGAACCGACGGTGTTGTAGTCCTGTTCCAGTAATTCAATCTGTAACGGCAGCGACAGGGTTTCGCCGCGAATCGAGCCGGATACCACCGACACCGCGCCAAACTCACCGATCGCACGGGCGTTGGTCAGTACCACGCCGTAAAGCAGTGCCCAGCGGATATTCGGCAGCGTGACGCGGCGGAACATCTGCCAGCCGGAAGCGCCGAGCAGCACCGCGGCTTCATCTTCATGGCTGCCCTGGCTGAGCATCACCGGCACCAGCTCGCGTACCACAAACGGACAGGTGACAAAGACGGTCACCAGCACCATCCCGGGCCAAGCGAACATGATCTGCAGGTCGTGTTCATCCAGCCAGCCGCCCAGCGGGCCATTGGAACCGTAGAAGAGCAGATAAACCAGACCCGCCACCACCGGTGACACCGCAAACGGGATATCCAGCAGGGTCAGCAGCAGCTGACGCCCCGGGAAGTTAAAGCGCGTTACCAGCCAGGCCAGCAATACGCCAAACACCAGATTCACCGGGACGGTGATCAGGGCAATCATCACCGTCAGCCAGATGGCGTGGAGCATGTCCGGATCGGCCAGGTTTTGCAGCGCGGGCATAATCCCCTTGCTGAAGGCCTGAACGAAGATGTACACCATCGGCACGACGAGAATGAATGCGGAGACCAGCACGCCGGTACCAATCAGAAACCATTTGCCCCAGTTGATGCGGGGCGCGTCATAGCGCTTCAATTGCGTAACTTCCGCCATCAGTGACCTACCACACGTCGACCAAAGCGACTTTGCAGAGTGTTAATCGAGAACAGCAGTAGCAGCGACGCGGCAAGGATCACCGAGGCAATCGCACTCGCGGCCGGATAATCAAACTCCTGCAAACGGACAAAAATCATCAGCGAGGTTACTTCGGTTTTCCACGCGATGTTCCCGGCGATAAAAATGACCGCGCCAAATTCACCGAGGCTGCGGGTAAAGGAGAGCGCGATACCCGCCAGCAACGCCGGAGAGAGTTCCGGCAGCACGACCTTGCGAAAACTCTGCCAGCGCGTGGCGCCGAGCGTTTCTGCGGCCTCTTCGTATTCGGGTCCTAACTCTTCCAGCACCGGCTGCACGGTACGTACCACAAACGGGATGCTGGTAAAGGCCATGGCCACCGCGATACCGAGCCAGGTATAGGTCACTTTGATATCAAACTTCGCCAGCCACTCACCGTAAAACCCGTTCACGGAGAAGAGCGACGCCAGCGTCAAACCGGCAACCGCCGTCGGCAGGGCAAACGGCAGATCCATCAGCGCGTCGAGCAGGGTGCGGCCAGGGAAGCGATAGCGAGTTAAGATCCACGCCATCAGCAGGCCAAACACGCCGTTAAAAATCGAGGCCACGAACGCAGACAGCAGGGTGACCTTGTAGGCCGCCACCACCTGCGGGTTAGTAATCACTTCCCAGTACTGGGACCAGCTCATCTCAGCGAGCTGCATCACCAGCGCGCTGAGCGGTAATAACAAAATCAGACAGACGAACAGCAGGCTGGTCCCGAGGCTTAAGGTAAAGCCCGGCAGCACACGTCTGGAGGACACTGCAAACATTACTTACGCCCCGCTGCCAGCAGTTTGTCCAACTCACCGCCGCTGACAAAATGCGTTTTCATGACCTCAGGCCAGGCGCCGAAATGATCTTCCACGCGGAACAGCTCGGTCTGCGGGAATTTGTCTTTCAGCTTGCTCATCACGTCCGGGTTGTTGACACGGTAGTAGTAGTCGGTGATAACGGTTTGCGCCTGCGGGCTGTACAGATAGTTCAGGTAGGCTTTCGCCGCCTTTTCTGTGCCGTTAGCCTTAACGTTTTTATCCACCCACGCCACCGGGAACTCGGCCAGAATGTTCGTTTTCGGGATAACCACTTCGAAGCCCTGCGCTTCGTACTGTTTACGAATATTGTTCACTTCGGATTCAAAGCTGATCAGTACGTCGCCCAGCCCGCGCTCGGCGAAGGTGGTGGTTGCGCCACGACCGCCGGTATCAAACACCTCGACGTTTTTCAGGAACTGGGTCATAAACTGTTCGGTTTTCGCTTTATCGTTACCGTCAGCTTTGTCCGCCGCGCCCCACGCCGCCAGATAGGTGTAACGTGCGTTGCCGGAGGTTTTCGGATTCGGGAAGATCAGCTTTACGTCTGAACGCACCAGGTCGTTCCAGTCGTGGATGTTCTTCGGGTTGCCCTTGCGCACCAGGAAGCCCATGGTGGAGTAAAATGGCGAACTGTTGTTCGGCAGGCGGCTTTGCCAGTTCGCCGGGATCAGTTTGCCTTTGTCGTGCAGGATCTGCACGTCCGTGACCTGGTTGTAGGTCACCACGTCCGCTTTCAGCCCCTGCAAAATGGCCAGCGCCTGCTTAGATGAGCCAGCGTGCGACTGCTTGATGGTCAGCTTGTCGCCGTTGTTCTCTTTCGCCCACTGCTGTTCAAATGCGGGATTAAGGGCGGCAAACAGCTCGCGCGAAACATCATAAGAACTGTTCAGCAACTCGGTTGCCTGCGCCTGCGCCACCAGCAGTAAACCTGCCAGTGCCAGCGATCCTTTTTTCAGTACAGTAACGGCCATTGCGCACCCTTATAAATGTGATGACTATCTTATAGTCATAATATTTATAACGGAGTCTAAAGGAGTAACGGTTTTATATACCGTTTGGTGATTTAGAAGCAGAAAAGGGAATAAGAGGTGCGGGAGAAATTGCCGGGTGGCGCTCACGCTTACCCGGCCTACGAATGGAGAGCGATTTACAACGCCAGCAGGCGCTCAACGGACGGCGCAAAGTAGTAGCCGCCGGTCACCGGGCGGGTGAAGCGCAGCATGGCGTCACGCTTACCGTCGGTATCGCCAAACATGCTCAGCAGCTGCTGTTCGATGTTGTAGAGGCGTGCGCAGTAAGCGCAGAAGTACAGGCCGTGCGTACCGCTCGCGGTGCCGTACGGCAGGCTCTGGCGAACAATCTTCAGCCCCTTACCGTCTTCTTTAAGGTCAACGCGGGACAGGTGGGAAGTGACCGGACGCGCATCGCCGTCAATCTCTTCATTGGCATCTTTGGTACGGCCAATCATCATCTCCTGGTCATGCACGCTCATGCGGTTAAGCTGCCTGAGGTTATGCTCCCAGCGCTGGACGAACACATAGCTGCCGCCCGCGTCCACGCCATCCTTGATTACAGCCACCTCGCGACGCCTCTCTTCCCCGGCCGGGTTTTCGGTGCCGTCGACGAAGCCGCTCAAATCGCGCTCTTCCACCCAGCGGAAACCGTGGATCTCTTCCTGCACGTCGATACTGTCACCAAAGGCCTCAATCGCAGCCTGAGCGACAGAAAAGTTCACGTCGTGACGCAGGGAGAGGATATGGATCAGAACGTCATACTGGGTGGCGGGCGCAAGACCTTTGCCATAAGGAATAAAGTCTTTCAGCTCTTCTGCGCCTTCGCCGCCGCTCAGATGACGCCAGACGGTGCTGCCAAAGGCGACCACCGCGCCCAGATGGGCTTCGGGGAATTTGGCCTGGAAGGTGGCCAGTTTATCAACGAATACTTTGCTGGCCGCGCGCAGGGCATCCACGTCCCCTTTGACGTTGGCTTCAATCCAAATCGCCGCCCGGCAATGTTCTGGCAAAATGCCACTCTGAACCTGAGACATCGCTCCTCCTGAAATAAAGATGCCACGACAGCGTGGCATTGATGGCGGCTATTATACCCGGATTTCAGCGAGGCGGCTTGCTCAGGCGCAAATTACTGCTGCCAGATAATTTTGCTCACTTTCCACTTTTTCAGGGTGTCGTCAGACGGCATTAACCCTTCCGGACCGTTCCAGGTGCCGCTGAACACATAGCTAATATGCTGGCTGCCGTCGGCCTTACACTCGACCGCCACGCTCTCCTCCGATGGCACACTGGCGCAGTGGCCAAACGCTTTCTGATAGAGTTCGCCAAACGGCGTTCCCACCTTCACGCCACCTGAGGTCGGGATCTCTTCATCCATCACCGCAATGCGGTTGACCGTACCTTTATCGCCGTTGATGACCATTGCCACCTTGTCATCTTTCAACGCTTCGAAATAGCGCACGATGTTGCCGTTCTCGGTTTTCATGCCGCTGCGCAGGCGATAATCACTGCCGATGGCATCCTGAATGGCATCCTGATCCAGCGCCGTCGAGGCGGTGATTTTGCCCACGCCCTGCTCGGTCACTTCCATTGAGGATCCAAACCAGTTCCACGGATAGGCCGCAGACCAGTTGATGGATGAGAGCGTGGAACAGCCGGTTAACGCCAGCGGGAGAGCGCATAAAAGTAAACGCAGCGATTTCATTGAGACGTCCTTACGTAGTAAATCAACGCTTGTTGGAGTGCAGTATCGACAAAAAGTGCCGTTTTAATCTGGCTCATGCGTAAAACAGGCGCGTAAACGGGGATTCGTGACCAGCCACAGCAGCGCGACAATATCCGCCACCACCAGTGCAATCCCGATACCCGAAAGCGGCTCGCCGTACAGCCAGAGCAAGGGTTGCCAGACCAGAAGCACAAACTGCGCCAGGATCAGCAGCCAGCGAAGCGCGCGCCAGAAGCGCGGAATGGCTTGCCGCCGTCCGCTGCACAGAAACGCCAGGACCGCCGGTACGCCCGGCAGTAACCCCAGCCAGAACGCATCGTGATCGGGATAAAAGAGATTCAGTAACGTATCGCCCTGCCCGCGCGACGCGCCAGCCATCACGAACAGCACCCAGGTGCGGGCCTGCAACAGCAGAACGCACCAGAACAAAAAAGGCAGACGCAGATGACCGTGAACGTCGTAGTCGCCAGGGTGGAACTCAGTACTCTTCATCTTCGATCAGGCGCTTACCCAGCGTCAGTACATCCGCGTGCTCGTAGCCCAGACGTTCATACATGCCCAGCACCACGTCGTTATCTTCCCGGACCATAATCTGGATTTTCGGGCAGCCACGGGCGATCAGTTTCTTTTCCAGACGGTTAAGCAGCGCGTTGGCGATGCCGCGCGCGCGGTATTCCGGGTGCACGCCCAGATAGTAGGCCGAGCCGCGGTGGCCGTCGTACCCGCCCATCACCGTCCCGACCACTTCGCCGTTGACCTCAGCGACCAGAAACAGACTGACGTCGTGATTCACCTTCCGTTCGATGTCCATTTCCGGATCGTTCCACGGACGCAGCAGATCGCAGCGCTCCCAAAGGGTGATCACCTCTTCGAAATCTTCCTGGCGAAAAACGCGTATCTCCATGGTATTAACCGCCTTTTCGGGTTTAAAAACAGTGATTATGGCGTGAACAGGGCGTTTAGCCAATAACCGGGGAAAAACTCGCCAAAATTTGGCATAATGTCACTTTGTCACGTATTGAAATGAAAAGTAAAACAATTCTCAATAAGGACTGTCGTAACGGGAAACACGATACGATATAACACCAGGACCCCAATTTTTACAATTCAGGCCGCATGAGCACATTCAAACCATTAAAAGCACTCACATCGCGTCGTCAGGTTCTCAAAGCGGGGCTGGCGGCCTTAACGTTATCGGGTATCGCAAAGCAGGCTCAGGCAAAAGAAGAGAGCACGCTTAAAACCAGTAACGGACACAGCAAGCCGAAAACCAAAAAAGCTGGCGCAAAGCGTCTGGTCATGCTCGATCCGGGCCACGGCGGGATCGACACCGGCGCCATTGGCCGAAACGGGTCGAAAGAAAAACACGTCGTGCTGGCAATTGCAAAAAATGTGCGCGCAATTTTACGCAGCAACGGTATTGACGCCCGCCTGACGCGCACGGGCGACACGTTTATCCCGCTGTACGATCGCGTGGAGATTGCCCACAAGCACGGCGCAGACCTGTTTATGTCCATTCACGCGGATGGCTTCACAAACCCTTCCGCCGCAGGCGCCTCGGTATTTGCGCTCTCCAACCGTGGCGCCAGTAGCGCCATGGCGAAATACCTCTCCGATCGCGAAAACCGGGCGGATGAAGTGGCCGGGAAAAAAGCCACCGACAAAGACCATCTGTTGCAGCAGGTTCTGTTCGATCTCGTGCAGACCGATACCATCAAAAACAGCCTGACGCTCGGCTCGCATATCCTCAAACGGATTAAGCCCGTGCACCGTCTGCACAGTAAAAGCACCGAGCAGGCCGCGTTTGTGGTGCTGAAGTCACCGTCTATTCCGTCCGTGCTGGTGGAAACCTCGTTCATTACCAACCCGGAAGAAGAGCGTTTACTCGGCACTAAGGCGTTTCGTCAGAAGATCGCGAACGCCATCGCCTCCGGGGTCATCAGTTATTTCAACTGGTTCGATAATCAAAAAGCGCACTCCAGGAAACGTTGATGAAACCGAATGCACAGCTGGTCAAAACTTTCCTGATGCAGCTCCAGGACGCGATTTGCCAGAAACTGACCGCCGCAGACGGCGGTGAATTCCAGGAAGACACCTGGCAGCGCGAAGCGGGCGGCGGCGGGCGCAGCCGCGTGCTGCGTAACGGCGGTATTTTTGAACAGGCCGGGGTCAACTTCTCCCACGTCCACGGTGATGCAATGCCAGCGTCCGCCACGGCGCATCGGCCTGAACTGGCGGGCCGCAGCTTCGAGGCGATGGGCGTATCGCTGGTGGTGCATCCGCATAACCCGTTTGTGCCAACCAGCCACGCCAACGTGCGCTTTTTCATCGCGGAAAAACCGGGAGCCGATCCGGTCTGGTGGTTTGGCGGCGGTTTCGACTTAACGCCTTACTATGGCTTTAAAGAGGACGCCGTGCACTGGCACACCACCGCGCGCGACCTCTGCCTGCCGTTTGGCGAAGACGTTTACCCGAAATACAAAAAGTGGTGCGATGATTATTTCTATCTGAAGCATCGCGACGAGCAGCGCGGCATCGGCGGGCTGTTCTTTGACGATCTCAACACGCCGGATTTTGATACCGCGTTCAGCTTTATGCGCGCGGTGGGTGAAGGCTTTACCGACGCCTATCTTCCGATTGTCGAACGCCGCAAAGACACCGACTACGGCGTGCGCGAGCGTGAGTTCCAGCTCTACCGTCGCGGGCGCTATGTGGAGTTTAATCTGGTGTGGGATCGCGGGACGCTGTTTGGCCTGCAAACCGGCGGGCGCACGGAGTCCATTCTGATGTCGATGCCGCCGCTGGTGCGCTGGGAATACAGCTACGCGCCAAAAGAAGGCAGCCCGGAGGCTGCCTTGAGTGAGTTTATTAAGGTTCGGGACTGGGTTTAACCCTTACCCCTCACCCCGGCCCTCTCCCCAAAGGGGCGAGGGTGAAAAGACGGCTCAGAGCAGTCCCCTCTCCCCTATGGGGAGAGGGTTAGGGTGAGGGGCGAGGGCAATAAATTACAGCGGCTGCGTCTGCGCCTCAACCACCGCCAGCGCCACCATGTTGACGATACGACGCACGGAGGCAATCGGCGTTAACACATGCACCGGTTTTGACACCCCCATCAGCACTGGCCCTACGGTCACCCCTTCAGAACTCGACACGCGCAGCAGGTTATAGCTAATACGCGCCGCTTCCACGTTCGGCATAATCAGCACGTTCGCCGAGCCTTTCAGCGGACTGTCCGGCATACGTTCATTACGAATACTCTCCACCAGCGCGGCGTCGCCGTGCATCTCGCCGTCGATCATCAGCTCCGGCGCGCGCGCTCGCACCAGGTCCAGCGTCTGGCGCATTTTGCACGCCGCCGCGGATTTGGATGACCCGAAGTTTGAGTGCGACAGCAGCGCCACTTTCGGCTCGATACCAAAGCGGCGCACGGTTTCCGCCGCCATCACGGTGATTTCCGCCAGTTCGTCCGGGGAGGGATCGTCGTTGACGTAGGTATCGGCGATAAAGGTGTTACCGCTTGGCAGCAGCAGCGCGTTCATTGCGCCGGCAGTATGGACGCCCTCGCGATAGCCGAAGATCTCCTGTACCACGCTGAAATGCTCATGGTACTCGCCGATGGTGCCGCAGATCAGCGCATCCGCCTCACCGCGATGAACCATGATCGCGCCGATCACCGTGGTGTTGCTGATCACCGCCCGCTGCGCCTGCTCCTGGGTGATCCCGCGACGCTTCATGATCGAATAGTATTCGTTCCAGTACTCTTTGAAGCGCGGATCGGATTCGTTGTTAACGATCTCAAAGTCCACGCCCGGCTTTATTTGCAGGCCGAGCTTCTGAATACGCATCTCGATCACGCTCGGACGACCAATCAGGATCGGTTTCGCCAGCCCTAAGGTGATCAGCTCCTGCGTGGCATGCAGCACGCGCGCCTCTTCCCCTTCCGCCAGCACCACGCGCTTCGCGTCGGCGCGCGCCTGGGAGAAGATCGGCTTCATAAACAGGTTGGTTTTGTAAACGAACTCGGTGAGTTTATCGACGTAGGCATCGAAATCTTCAATCGGCCGCGTCGCCACGCCGGAGTCCATCGCCGCTTTGGCCACCGCTGGCGCGATCTTCACGATCAGACGCGGGTCAAATGGTTTAGGGATGATGTAGTCGGGGCCGAAGCTCAGATCCTGATCGCCGTAGGCGGAGGCCACCACTTCGCTCTGCTCGGCGTGCGCCAGCTCTGCGATAGCATGAACGGCAGCCAGCTTCATCTCTTCGTTGATCGCCGTGGCGCCGACGTCCAGCGCCCCGCGGAAGATGAACGGGAAGCAGAGCACGTTGTTCACCTGGTTCGGGTAGTCCGAACGTCCGGTGCAGATGATAGCGTCTTCACGCACCGCCTTCGCCAGCGGCGGCAGAATTTCCGGCTCCGGGTTCGCCAGGGCCAGGATCATTGGCGCGCGCGCCATCTTCTGCACCATCTCCTGGGTCAGCACTTTCGGGCCTGAACAGCCGAGGAAAATGTCAGCACCGTCAATCACGTCTTCAAGCGTGCGCTTGCCGTCGTCTTCCACCGCATAGGCCGCCTTGGTTTCCGCCATGTTTGGCTCGCGGTCTTTGTAGATCACGCCCTTGGAGTCGCAGACCACAATATTGTGCTTCTGCATGCCCAGCGCCACCAGCAGGTTCATACAGGCGATGGCCGCGGCGCCTGCGCCGGAGACCACCATGCGCACGTCGGAGAGATTTTTCTCTACCACGCGCAGGCCGTTCAGAATGGCGGCGGTACTGATAATCGCCGTGCCGTGCTGGTCGTCATGGAACACGGGAATGTTCATACGCTCGCGCAGCTTCTGCTCGATATAGAAACATTCCGGCGCTTTGATGTCTTCCAGGTTGATGCCGCCGAAGGTCGGCTCCAGCGCCGCCACCACGTTGATGAATTTATCCGGATCCAGTTCGTCCACTTCGATATCGAAGACGTCGATACCGGCAAATTTCTTAAACAGAACGCCCTTCCCTTCCATCACCGGCTTACCAGCCAGCGCACCGATGTTCCCTAACCCCAGCACCGCCGTACCGTTAGAGATAACGGCCACCAGGTTGCCGCGCGCGGTGTATTTGTACGCTGCCAGCGGATCTTTTTCGATTTCCAGGCACGGAGCAGCCACGCCCGGCGAGTAGGCCAGCGCCAGATCGCGCTGGGTCGCCAGCGGTTTGGTCGGGGATACCTGGATTTTACCCGGAACAGGAAACTCGTGAAAATCGAGAGCGCTTTGTTTTAACTGATCATCCATCTTGTTATTCCTTTCACGTTTCGGTCAAAAAGGGTGATGTCGACGTTCCTATGCACACCCTGGTGTGCCGCATAGTATCGCCGCAGGCAGGCTCCTAAACTTTGAAGGCTGCCAAACTCTCACCATTGCAGAATAAAAATTGTTATCAATTTATAACAGCCATGTTACCCGTCTCAGAAAGCAATGCCTCCCCCGTCTGCTATGCTTTTTTGTTAAGTCCATCATGATTTTCTCAGAAGTGTGAACTAACGCACTCGACTAACTCTTTTATTTCCAAGGAGTAATTATGAACCAGCTAGACGGCATCAAACAATTTACCACCGTGGTTGCAGACAGCGGCGACATCGAGTCGATTCGTCACTACCAGCCGGAAGACGCGACCACCAATCCCTCTCTGCTACTCAAGGCGGCCGGTCTTGCGCACTTTAGTCATCTGATTGATGACGCCCTTGCCTACGGCAAACAGCGCGGGAAAACGCAGGAACAGCAGGTCGCCGAAGCCAGCGACAAGCTGGCGGTCAATATAGGTGCGGAAATTCTTAAAAGCATACCGGGGCGCGTCTCTACCGAAGTGGACGCCCGCCTCTCGTTTGACCAGGAAAAGAGCATCAACAAGGCCCGCCGCATAGTGGAACTCTACCAGGAGCAGGGAATCGATAAGTCACGCATTCTGATCAAGCTTGCGTCTACCTGGGAAGGCATCCGCGCGGCGGAAGTGCTGGAGAAAGAGGGGATCCACTGCAACCTGACGCTACTGTTCTCCTTCGCCCAGGCGCGTGCCTGCGCCGAAGCGGGCGTGTTCCTGATTTCACCGTTTGTCGGGCGTATCTACGACTGGTATCAGGCGAAACAGCCAATGGATCCGTACGTGGTGGAAGAAGATCCTGGCGTAAAATCGGTGCGTAATATCTACGATTATTACAAGCAGCATCGCTACGAGACCATCGTGATGGGGGCCAGCTTCCGCCGCACCGAGCAGATCCTGGCGCTCGCGGGCTGTGACCGTCTGACCATCTCTCCTGACCTGCTGAAAAAGCTTCAGGAGAGTGAAGAGACGGTGATCCGCAAGCTGGTACCGACCTCTACCGTTCTGCCAAAACCGAAACCCATGACCGAAGCGGAATTCCGCTGGGAGCACAATCAGGATCCAATGGCCGTGGAAAAACTGGCGGATGGCATCCGCCAGTTCGCCGTCGACCAGCGCAAACTCGAAGATCTTCTCGCCGCCAAACTTTAACCTTGCCACGGAGTGAACTATGTCCCGTAAAGAGCTCGCCAACGCCATTCGCGCCCTCAGCATGGATGCCGTACAAAAAGCCAATTCCGGCCACCCTGGCGCCCCCATGGGTATGGCTGATATTGCCGAAGTGCTGTGGAACGACTTCCTGAAGCACAACCCGACCGATCCGACCTGGTACGATCGCGACCGTTTTATTCTCTCCAACGGTCACGCCTCGATGCTGCTCTACAGCCTGCTGCACCTTTCCGGCTACGACCTGCCGCTTGAGGAGTTAAAAAACTTCCGCCAGCTGCACTCCAAAACGCCGGGCCACCCGGAGATCGGCTATACGCCGGGTGTTGAAACCACTACCGGCCCGCTGGGCCAGGGGCTGGCGAATGCCGTCGGCCTGGCGATTGCAGAGCGTACGCTGGCCGCGCAGTTCAACCAGCCCGACCACGAGATTGTCGATCACTACACCTATGTCTTTATGGGTGATGGCTGCCTGATGGAGGGGATCTCCCACGAGGTCTGCTCGCTGGCGGGCACCCTGGGGCTGGGCAAGCTGATTGGCTTCTACGATCACAACGGTATCTCCATTGACGGGGAAACCGAGGGCTGGTTTACCGACGACACGGCAAAACGCTTTGAAGCCTATCACTGGCACGTAGTGCACGAAATCGACGGTCACGATCCTGAGGCGGTGAAAAAAGCGATTCAGGAAGCGCAGAGCGTAAAGGACAAACCGTCCCTGATCGTCTGCCGCACCACCATCGGCTTCGGCTCGCCGAACAAAGCGGGTAAAGAAGAGGCGCACGGCGCGGCGCTGGGTGAAGAGGAAGTGGCGCTGACCCGCCAGAAACTGGGCTGGAAACACCCGGCCTTTGAGATCCCAAAAGAGATCTACAGGGCCTGGGATGCTCGCGAAACAGGTGAAAAAGCGCAGCAGGCCTGGAACGAGAAGTTTGCTGCCTACAAAAAAGCGTATCCAGAGCTGGCGGCCGAATTTAACCGCCGCATGAGCGGTGGCCTGCCGGAAGACTGGGAAGAGAAAACTCAGGCGCT
>NZ_JABMCU010000095.1:0-17360 GCF_013179605.1 Enterobacter sp. CM29
TTACCGGGCCTACGATACCGTGTAGGCCGGGTAAGCGGCTTAGTGTTTACCGCATCGCACGTCTCAAAATACGCTCCGCCTGACGCTGGAAGTCAGCGGCCGTCTCTTCCACGGTTTTCTGCCCGTAGTCGATATACTGCAAAGAAGTACCGAACTGCGCCACAATCTGTGGGTCGTCAAAGTATGGCGAGACGGTGAGTTTCGCCGGCAACGACTGCGCCAGACGCAGGCCTGCCACGGAAGGATCGTCCTCTTTAATGGTGCCGTCTTCAGTCAGATACTGCACCGCTACTTTGCTCAGCGGTACGCCACGCTCAAGGCCCAGCGTATCGACCCCTTCTTTGCTGTTGAGCAGGAAATTAATCAGCTTCGCCGCCGCTTCCGGGTTTTTGGTCGACTTACCAATCGACAGCATTTGCGCCGGTTTGAAGAACAGGCCCGCGTCGGTGGCGCCCGGCAGCATTGGGTAGCTGCCCAGCTCCAGTTTCGCCGGTGGCTTCAGGTTGTCGGAATATTTGTTGATGGTGGAGTTCCACATATAGGTGCCGCCCCATTCTCCCTGGATCCACGGCTTCATCTCATACATGTTGCTCTTACCAAACGAGGCATAGTATTTGGTGTCCGGCATGACGTGGCTGTCGATCAGCTTTTTGTAGGTCTGGAAGAACTCCACCCACTGTTCCTTTGTGTAGCTGAACTTTTTGGTTTTCTCATCCACCGCAGGAATGTTGTACTTCTGGATCATGTACGAATTCAGCAGCGCCAGCGTATCCTGGTGCTCCAGGATCACCGGGTAGTATTGCTTACCGAGCTTGCTCTCGAAGGTTTTACCGGCCGCCATCAGCTCGTCCCAGGTTTTCGGGTACGCAATACCCGCTTTTTTCCAGGTTTCGTCATTGAAGTAGAACACCCGCGCCGTCACCGAGATCGGAATGCCGTTCAGCTTGCCATCCACGGTGGTGGTTTGCAGCTCTTTGGGATCGAACTGCGACAGGTCGATCACCTCTTTCATCTTGTTTAGATCGTAGAAGCCGTCACCGGTTTTGGAGAAGATCGGCAGCCAGTTCCAGTTCGTCTGCATTACGTCTGGCTCGGTTCCACCCGCAATCTGGGTGGTCAGACGGGAGAGGTGACCGTCCCAGCCGGTGTATTCCGCTTTCACGTTGATGTCCGGGTTCTGCTTATGGAACTCCTCCAGCGCTTTCAGGGTGACCTGGTGACGGCCGTTGCCGCCCCACCAGGACATCCGTAAATCCACATTCTGCGCCATCGATGGCAAAGCGGTAAGGCCCAGGGTCGCGGAGATAGCTGCGCTTAAAAGCACTTTTTTCATTTTTATCACTCCATCAGAGAGAGAGGTTCTGTTCAGTTTTTGCGTCAAAAATATGACACTTATTCATATCAAACGTGAAATACACCTTACGATGAAGTCCCTTATCAATCATTGGTTTAGCTTCATCGGACGGGATTCTGGCGGTCAGTTCGTAGTCCGCGACCTTCAGGTACACAAAGAATTCGTGGCCCATGTTCTCAACGCGCACCATCTCCCCGCTACAGCCGCCGTTCGGGAAGGGCTCATCAGAGAGCGACACAAATTCCGGACGCACGCCGAAGAAGATCTCATGACCCGCGTAAGCGGCGACTTTCTCCTGCTTCTCCGCGTTCAGCGGCATGCTTTCATCACCAATGGCGATGTGCAGCTGTCCCGCTTTTTCGACCAGCACGCTTTTGCGTATATTCATCTCCGGCGCGCCGATAAAGCCCGCCACGAACATGTTCTTCGGCTTGTGGTAGAGATTGTCCGGCGTATCCACCTGCATGATATGGCCGAGCTTCATCACGCAGATGCGGTCGCCCATGGTCATCGCTTCGGTCTGGTCGTGGGTCACGTAAACGGTGGTGGCCGGTTTTCCGGATTTCTTCAGCTGCTTATGCAGGTCGGAAATACGGATACGCATCGAGGCGCGCAGTTTGGCGTCGAGGTTTGAAAGCGGCTCATCGAACAGGAACACATCCGGTTTTTTCACAATCGCACGGCCTACCGCCACGCGCTGCGCCTGGCCGCCGGAAAGCTGGCGCGGCAGGCGGTCGAGCAGCTCTTCAAGCTCAAGAATTTTGGCGGCTTCATTCACCTGGGACTCAATCTGATCTTTCGGCAGCTTGCTCAACTTGAGGCCAAAGGCCAGATTCTCGCGCACCGTCATGTGTGGATAGAGGGCGTAGTTCTGGAACACCATCGCAATCCCGCGCTCTTTCGGCGCGAGGTTGTTCACGATCTTGTCGCCGATACGCACCTCGCCGCCGCTGATGGTTTCCAGTCCCGCCAGCATGCGCAGAGTAGTGGATTTGGCGCAGCCGGATGGGCCGACGATCACCATGAATTCCCCTTCGGCGATTTTAAGATCGATAGCGTGTACCGCTTTAAAACCGTTGGAGTAGACCTTTTCCAGCTTGTTGAAAATAACTTCAGCCATGGTATTTCCCTCTTAACCTTTAATTCCGCTGCTGGTGACGCCCTGTACGAAGTAGCGCTGTGCCAGGAAGAAGACAATGATGGATGGCAGAATGGAGATGCTCGCCATTGCCAGAATTTCGTTCCACGGCGCCCCTTCGGTGACGTCGATGGACATTTTCAGCGCCAGTGCAATCGGGTATTTATCCACGCTGTAGACATAAATCAGCGGCCCGATAAAGTCGTTCATGGACCACATGAACTGGAACAGGGCGACGGAGATAATGGCCGGTTTAAGGATCGGCACAACCACGTACCACAGCACCTGAAGGGAGTTACAGCCGTCAATCTGCGCCGCTTCTTCCATGTCACGCGGGACGCCGCGCAGGAACTGGATCAGCATGAAGACGAAGAACCCCTGGGTGGCGAAGGCCAGCGGCAGGTACAGCGGCATATAGCTGTTCAGCATGCCCATCTCACGGAACATCAGGTACTGCGGGATCAGCAGCACGGTGCTTGGCAGCAGCATGGTGGTAATGAGCGTGGCGAACCAGAACTTCTTCCACGGGATCTCGAAGCGGGCAAAGCCATACGCCACGATGGTGGAGGAGATAATGGTCAGGATCACTTTCGGGATCACATACTTAAAGGTGTTCAGCATGTAGTGGCCGAAGTTGTACTCGGTGCCGGTTTTCCAGCCGTTGATGAAGCCGTCCCAGGTGGCATGGGCAGGCCACAGGCTCAGGGTGGTGAAGATCTCGTGGTTCGGTTTGAACGACGCGGAGAACATCCACACCAGCGGGTAAAGCATCAGCAGGCCGACAAACAGCAGGATCGCATAGCGAACGGTGGCATTGATTTTCTCTCTGCGCAGCGTGCGGGCTACTTCGCGTTCGGCGATGCTTCTTGCCGTGGAGAGTTGTTGAATATCAGCCATTTTTGCCTCCTTTATCGGCGGAGTAGAACACCCAGTATTTCGACGACTTAAAGGCGATACCGGCGAAGACGGCCACCACCAGGAACAGGATCCACGCCAGCGCCGCGCCATAACCCATATCGAAATACTTAAACGCGGTGTCGTAGATGTAGAGCGAGAACAGGTAGGTCGAATAGGTCGGCCCGCCGCCGGTGATCACGTACGGCCCGGTAAATTCCTGGAACGCCTGCGTGGTCTGCATGATGAAGTTGAAGAAGATCACCGGCGTAATCAGCGGCACGGTCACCTTCATGAACATCTGCCATTTCGATGCGCCATCGATCATCGCCGCTTCATACTGGGACTGCGGTACGTTTTGCAGCGCGGCCAGGAAGATGACCATCGCGGAACCGAACTGCCAGACGCGCAGCAGGGTAACGGACATTAGCGCCAGTGACGGTTCACCCAGCCAGTTCACCGGGTCAAAACCAAATACGCCGATAAAGCTGTTCAGCAGGCCATCGATCGCAAATAAGGCGCGCCACAATACGGCAATGGCGACGGAACTGCCGAGGATCGACGGAATATAGTAGGCAGTACGGAAAAATCCGATGCCGCGTAATTTAAAGTTCAGGACAAAGGCAATCCCTAATGCGAAGGCGAGCTTTAACGGAATGGTTAAAAATACGTATGCAAAGGTCACGCCCATTGATTTCCAGAAGAGCGTGTCTTCGGTAAACATGTAGCGATAGTTTTCGATGCCGTTAAACACCGGCGGACTCATCAAATCGTAATCCGTAAAGCTGAGGAAAAATGATGAGACGAAGGGGAATGCCGTAAAGAGTATCAACCCGATGATGTAGGGTGATATCCATGCGAGCCCCAGCAGCTTGTTTTCATTCATACATACCTACCTGGCGATCAATGGTTTAAAACGGAATCTGCTTTGTTACATCTTCCCAGGCCAGCATCGCGCGGCATGAGAGCTGAATTTTAGGGTGCAATATCTGGCGTCGGCTAAATATAAAATTGTTTATTAACGCTTTTTTGCCTTCCTCTTTGCGCTAAATGCGTTGGGTTTCAAAAGAGCTGAACCGCCGTTCTTGGATACTAAAACATCGTTTTATTTTATATTATTGCGATTTATTTCTGCGTCATTCGCTTAATGATGGAAATGTGATCAGCGTCGAAACGCTGTTTCAATATAGTGAGGGAGGTGGCATTTTTGACTTTTCACGGACGTTCGTCGGGGCTGCGAGGAGGCGAGACGAAGCACAAGTGGAAACGGGAAAAACAATAGTCACGCAGCGTGGCTAACTACCAGATCTGATAGCAGGTCTACAGATGTACCAATTCGGCATTCAGATAATTCTTACATTCTTGTATGATTTCTTAAACCGGAACCAGTCAGGCAGAATTTCACTGCATCCTTAAAAGAAGAACAGTTATGTCAGCAATGGATTTCAAACAACATACGGATCTCAACTTTCCTCACTATGCTCCCCCGGCGGTCAGCGCTAAAGAAATAGATCTCCTGGGTCTGCTGGACGTCCTGCTGGCAGCAAAAAAACGCATCATTACCATTGTGTTTGCATTTGCACTGGTCGGCCTGGCAATCGCCTTCCTGATACCGCAAAAATGGACCAGTAAAGCGGTCATTACGCCAGCGGAACAGACGCAGTGGAGTTCGCTGCGCCAGATGATGGTGACGCTGCAGGTGCTTGATGTGGACGTTAAAGTTACCCGTGCGGATGTATTTAATCTGTTTATCAAAAAGTTTCAGTCTCAGTCCCTGCTTGAAGAGTACATGAAGAGCTCTCCTTACGTGATGGCTCAGCTCGATGGCGCCGAGGTTGACCCGCTGGAGCTGCACCGCGCGGTGGTCAATATCGCCGAAAAGATGAAGGCTATTGATAACACCCAGGAAAAAAATGCTGATAAAGCACCGTATCTCTCCTGGACGTTAAGCTTCACTGCCCCAACGGCAGAGGACGCGCAGAAAGTGTTGAATGGTTACATTCAGTACATTTCCCGCATCGTCGAGCAGGAGACCATGCAAAACATCCGCGATCAGCTGATCCTGAGAACCAAAACGGTTCAGCAGCAGCTGGAGCTGGATCGGGTTCGACTGACCAATATCCACAATACCAACCTGCAACGCCTTAACTACTCGCTGGAAGTGGCGAACGCGGCAGGGATCAAAAAGCCGGTTTACAGTAACGGACAAGCGGTGAAAGACGATCCGGATTACTCCGTCGCGCTCGGCGCGGACGGGATTGCGCAGAAATTGCAGATTGAAAAAAATCTGAAGGATGTTTCTGAGCTGAACGCCGATTTCCAGAACCGCGAATACTATCTGGCGCAGCTGCAAAAACTTTCCTTCGAAGACGTGAGCCTGGAGCCGTTCAAATACCAGCTCTCTCCTTCTATGCCGGTGAAAAAAGATGGCCCGGGCAAAGCACTGATCGTGCTGCTGGCGGGTATTCTGGGTGGGCTGTTCGCCTGTGGCAGCGTGCTGCTGCGCGAAGCAATGCGCTCCCGCAACCCGCTGCCGGAACAACTTCCTGAGCCGGTTACGGAATAACATGAAAAAAGGCGCTCTGATGAGCGCCTTTTTTTATTTCAGGAAATCCTCGCGTACCGGCGTAAAGGTATCCAGCAAGGTGCCGGGTTTGAGGCAAACGCAGCCGTGCATCACGTGCGGCTTTTTATAGAGAGTGTCGCCCGCCGTCACCACATGCTTTTCCTCGCCAATGGTGAACTCAAATTCCCCCGAGAGAACGTAGGTGAGCTGCTCATGCGGGTGGTTATGCAGCGGGCCAATCGCACCTTGCTCGAAATTCACTTCCACCGCCATCATCCTGCCGTCGTGCGCCAGAATACGACGCGTCACGCCGTTGCCCAAATCCTCAAGCGTGGTCTCTTTATGGAAAATAAACATATTTTCGCCCTGTTATGTAATGAAACATTGTTTCATTTAACTTATCTCAGCCGCAGCGAAAAGAAAACGTTTAGCCAAATAACTGGAAAGGCGATCACAAGTTTGCTTCACTGGGTGAAACGTACAGGAGGAAAGATGAAAACGATCGGTCTGTTAGGGGGCATGAGCTGGGAATCAACGATCCCGTACTACCGCCTGATTAATGAAGGCGTCAAACAGCGTCTGGGCGGTCTGCATTCGGCCAGCCTGCTGCTGCACAGCGTGGATTTCCATGAAATAGAAGCCTGCCAGTCGAGCGGGGAGTGGGACAAAGCCGGGCAAATGCTGGCAGACGCCGCACTTGGCCTGGAGCGTGCGGGCGCGCAGGGTATTCTGCTGTGTACCAACACCATGCATAAGGTGGCGTCGCATATCGAAGACCGCTGTTCGCTGCCGTTCTTACATATCGCGGATGCCACCGGGCGTGCCATACGTGCCGCCGGCATGACGCGCGTGGCGCTGCTGGGGACGCGCTACACCATGGAGCAGGATTTTTACCGCGGGCGGCTGAGTAGCCAGTTCGGGATTGAAAGCCTGATCCCGGAGGAGGCAGACCGGGCGCGCATTAACCAGATTATTTTTGATGAACTGTGCCTCGGCACCTTCAGCGAAGCTTCGCGCGCCTGGTACGTCAGCGTGATGGAGAAACTGGCGCAGCAGGGGGCGGAAGGAGTCATCTTCGGCTGTACCGAAATTGGCCTGCTGGTGCCGGCAGACCAAAGCCCGATACCGGTCTTTGATACCGCCGCCATCCATGCCGCGGATGCGGTGGAGTTTATGCTGTCATAAAGATTTTTGCAGGTCAGGTAAGCGAAGCGCCACCTGACGCGCGTGCGCAATCAGGTGTTCACTAAAGGCATCAACCAGCGCTGAGGCGGGCCGGTGCAGCGGGCGGATCAGGCTTACGGTAAAGGGAACGGAAACGCTAAAACGGCGCAGAACCACGCCGCTGCTGGCGTAGTCCATAGCCGTGAGCGGGTTCACCACCGAAATACCCACGCCCGCGCGCACCATCGCGCAAATTGATGCCGCACTGTGCGTTTCCATCACCATCCGCCGCTTCACCTGATGTTCGGCAAACAGGCCATCCAGAAGCTGTCGGTAGCTGTCGGTCTGCGACAGGCTGATATAGTTCTCACCGTGAAAATCTGCCGGGGTCAGAACTGCTTTGAAAGCAAGCGGGTGGCTGGCAGGCAGCACGCAGACCTCATCCAGCGAGAGCAGCTCCGTGCGTTCCGTTCCCGCTGGCGTGACGAGGGTTTCGGTCAGACCCAGATCGTGGCGCTGGGCCGAAAGCCACTCCTCCAGCAGCGGCGACTCCTGCGGCACGATGGTCAGGCTGACCTCCGGATAGCGGGCCAGAAACGGCTGTAGCAGTACCGGCAGGAACGACTGAGAAAAGACCGGCAGGCAGACGATGGACAGCTCGCCCTGGCGAAACTCCCTCAGGCTCTCCGCCGCGCTCACGATCCTGTCCAGCCCGTACCAGGAGCGCTGAACCTCCTCAAAAAGACGTAAACCCTGCACCGTTGGATGCAGCCTGCCGCGGGTGCGTTCAAACAGCTTCAGCCCCAGCACTTTCTCAAAACGCGCCAGCTCGCGGCTGACCGTCGGCTGCGAGGTGTGCAGCATCTGCGCGGCTTCAGTGAGATTGCCGGTGGTCATCACCGCATGAAAAATCTCGATATGGCGTAGGTTAACGGCGGGCATAGGGCACCTGATGGCTGAGCGTGGTCCATATCATTTTTGCATAGACTCACGATAAAACGATATTTTTTATTCTCTTCAGGCTGTGGCGTAATGATAAAAAACAGAATACCGGAGACGACCATGCCACGCCCGCTCAACCAGACCGAAACCGATTTAAACGCCGATAACCTGCTGCGCCTGCCTGCCGAATTCGGCTGTCCGGTGTGGGTCTACGATGCGCAGATTGTTCGCGAGAAAATCGCCGCGCTGCATCAGTTTGACGTGGTGCGTTTTGCGCAGAAGGCCTGCTCCAATATTCATATTCTGCGCATGATGCGCGAGCAGGGCGTGAAGGTTGACTCCGTATCGCTGGGTGAAATCGAACGTGCGCTGGCGGCCGGGTTTGATCCAAAGGCCGATAGCGACGCGATCGTCTTCACCGCTGACCTGATAGACGACGCCACGCTGGCGCGCGTGCACGAGCTGCAAATCCCGGTGAATGCCGGTTCGGTGGATATGCTGGAACAGCTTGGGCAGGTTTCCCCGGGCCATCGCGTCTGGCTGCGCATCAATCCAGGCTTTGGTCACGGTCACAGTCAGAAAACCAACACCGGGGGCGAAAACAGCAAGCACGGGATTTGGTATGCCGATATGCCTGCGGCGCTGGAGGTTTTACAACGTTACAACCTTAAGCTGGTGGGTATTCACATGCATATCGGATCCGGCGTGGATTATGGCCATCTTGAGCAGGTCTGTGGCGCGATGGTGCGTCAGGTTATCGATTTTGGTCAGGATCTGGAGGCGATCTCCGCCGGGGGAGGGCTTTCGATCCCTTACCGCGAAGGGGAAGAGGCGATCGACACGGATCACTATTACGGCCTGTGGAGCGCCGCGCGTGACAGCATCGCCACTCATCTGGGCCATGCGGTGAAGCTGGAGATTGAACCGGGTCGTTTCCTGGTCGCCGAAGCTGGCGTGCTGGTGGCGCAGGTGCGGAGCGTGAAGGAGATGGGAAGCCGTCACTTTGTGCTGATTGATGCTGGCTTCAACGACCTGATGCGCCCGTCCATGTACGGCAGCTATCATCACATCACCGCGCTTGCCGCCGATGGCCGCGATCTGGTTAACGCTCCGCGCATCGAGACCGTTGTTGCCGGCCCGCTGTGTGAATCCGGTGACGTCTTTACTCAGCAGGAAGGCGGGAAAGTCGAAACCCGTTCGCTGCCAGAGGTAAAACCGGGAGATTATCTGGTGCTGCATGATACCGGTGCATACGGGGCGTCTATGTCTTCGAACTACAATAGCCGTCCGCTGCTGCCGGAAGTGCTGTTTGATAACGGCGTGGCGCGGCTGATTCGCCGTCGCCAGACCATTCAGGAGCTGCTGGCGTTAGAGCTGGTCTGATTAAACCAGGGGCCTGTTGTCACGGAATCGCGTAATACCAGCGTGCCGGTGAACGGTGGGATCGCTTCAACCGGCTGGTTTTTTGCCAGCCGGATCGCCTGGTCGATCGCCGTGACGATCATGTTGTCGATCGGCAAATACACCGACGACAGGGCAGGCTCCAGCCACTTTGCGCTGGGGGCATCGTCAAAACCAAACAGCGAAATATCCTGCGGGATCTTCAGCCCGGCCTGGTGTAATGCTTTGGAGGCGCCCAGGGCCATGTCATCGTTACAGGCAAACAGGGCGCTGAACGATGTCTTTTCCGCAATCAGCTCCTTGCACAGCTCGTAACCCCGCGTCATGCCTGCATCGCCGTATTTAATCCGCCGCTCGTCAAGACGAATACCGTGCTTCTCCAGCGCCTTACGGTAGCCCATCAGCCGCGCTTTACCCGTTGGGGTGTGGATCGGGACGGTGATACAGGCGATCTCCCGATGGCCCTGGCTTATCAGGTAATCCACCGCTTTGAAGGCTGCGTCCTGCTGTTCAAAGAAGACGCAGCGATCCGCCGCCTGGCTCACTTCACGGTTAATGATTACCAGCGGCGTCTGCACGCTGTTGATCAGCTTCAGGATCGTCTTTTCGCTCATGTAGCGCGTGTACAGCACGATGGCGTCGCACTTGCGGTCGGCGAGCATCTGCACCGCCAGTTCTTCCTGTTCAGGGGCATCGTGACCGTCGGTAACAATCAGCTGTTTACCGTGCGTTTCGGTCTGCCGTGACGCCTGCTGTAGCAAACGACCAAAGTAAAAACCGTCGAACGTCGAGACGACCAGACCGATGCTGTTGCTGGTCTGGTTAGCCAGCGAGCGCGCGAGAAAGTTCGGACGATAGCCCAGCTCCTCCATCGCGCGAAATACCTGCTGGCGCGTGCTCTCTTTAACCTGACCTGTGCCGTTCAGCACGCGCGAAACGGTGGCCTTCGACACGCCCGCACGCAGTGAGACATCCAGCATTGTTGCCATTCGAAATTCCTGTTTCCACGTAATGGTTTGCAGTTTAACACAGACCATCCGGCGCATAAGCGACGTGGGAAGGACAAAACCCCATAACGATCACGCTTTTCAGTAACGATCCTCGCCCGCGGAATAAATGCCTGTCATTGGTATACCAAAATGGTGATAAATCATAATCTGGAATACCTCTAACGGCGTTGGGAGCTTAATCACAGAACAAATCGCCTGTGGACGCTATTTTTGGCATACCAATAGTATCCGGCTGTACACCTTATTCAATAAAAGCCCTTTTACTGAGGTATTACCCTATGGCATTTCAGGAAAAACTGATCGACGCTCTGGGCAGTTTTGCCACTACCTTCAACAGCTATCGCTATATCCAGGCGATCAAGTCTGCGTTTATTACCTTAATGCCAGTCATCATAGTGGGGGCGTTCTCGGTATTGATCTCCAATATGGTGCTGGATCCGAAAAACGGTCTGGCGAGCTTTCAGTCGCTGTCGTTTCTCGCGGCCTTAAAGCCGATCACCAGCGCGCTCAACTATGCCACGCTGAACTTTCTCAACATCGGCGCGGTGTTTTTAATCGGCATTGAGCTGGGGCGTATTAACGGCATTAAGTCCCTGTTCCCCGGACTGCTGGCGGTGATCTGCTTTATCTGCGTGACGCCGACCACGGTGGAAATGCTGGTGGACGGTGAGATGCACGTGGTGAAAGATGTGCTGCTGCGCCAGTTCTCAGATACCCGCAGCCTGTTCCTCGGTATGTTTATCGCCATCCTGTCGGTGGAGATCTACTGCTGGCTGGAAAACCGCAAGGGGCTGAAAATCAGGATGCCGGACACGGTGCCGCCGAACGTTGCCGCGTCGTTCTCTGCGCTGATCCCGGCCATTATCACCACCACCGCCATCGCCACCTTTGGCTTCGTGTTTCATCAGGTTACCGGCATGTATCTCTACGACGCGGTTTATCAGGTGGTACAACAGCCGCTGGAGCGCGTGGTGCAAAGCCTGCCGGGGATCCTGCTGCTGATGTTTGTCGCCCAGCTGTTCTGGGTGATTGGTATTCACGGCAACCAGATGATCAAGCCGATCCGCGAGCCGCTGCTGCTGGGGGCAATCACCGTTAACATGAGCGCGTTCGAGCAGGGCAAAGAGGTGCCAAACATCATCACCATGCCGTTCTGGGACGTCTATATGAGCATCGGCGGCTCCGGCCTGACCATCGGCCTGCTGATAGCCGTCATGATTGCCACCAAACGTAAAGAGATGAAGGAGATAGCCAAGCTCTCCATCGGGCCGGGTATTTTTAATATCAATGAGCCGGTGATCTTCGGTATGCCAATCATGCTCAACCCGATCCTGGCTATCCCCTTCATCATCACGCCGCTGGTGACGGGCTCGATTGGCTACTTTGCCACCGTGACCGGATTTGCCGGGAAAGCCGTGGTGATGGTGCCCTGGACCACGCCGCCGCTGATCAACGCCTGGCTGTCAACGGCGGGCTCCATGGGGGCGGTCATCACCCAGTTTATCTGCATCGTGACCGCGGTGATTATCTATCTGCCGTTTGTGAAAATTGCTTCACGCCGCGCAGAGCAGGCCGCACTGCAACAAGCCACCGATAACGCATGAGGATACGATGAGCACAAAACAGATAGCCATACCGCAAGATTTTATTCTGGGCGCGGCGGCATCGGCCTGGCAGACCGAGGGCTGGAGCGGCAAAAAGCCGGGGCAGGATTCGTGGATCGATCTCTGGTACATGAACGATCGTCACGTCTGGCATAACGGCTATGGTCCGGCGGTGGCAACCGACTTTATCAATCGCTTCCGCGAAGATGTAGCGCTGATGAAGCAGGCGGGACTGACGCACTATCGCACCTCGATCAACTGGTCGCGCTTTTTAACCGACTATGAAAATGCGACGGTAGATGAAGAGTACGCCGCGTATTACGACGCGCTGTTCGATGAAATGCACCGTCAGGGCATTGAGCCGATGATCTGCCTGGAACACTACGAATTGCCGGGCGTGCTGCTGGAGACCTACGGCGGCTGGGCGTCAAAGCACGTCGTCGAGCTGTTCGTTCGCTATGCAGAAAAGGTATTTGAGCGCTTTCACGGCAAAGTCACCCGCTGGTTTACCTTCAACGAACCGATTGTGGTCCAGACGCGCGTCTACCTTGACGCGCTGCGCTGGCCCTATGAGCAGAGCACCAGCACCTGGATGCAGTGGAACCACCATAAGGTGCTGGCGACGGCGAAAGTGGTGAAGCTGTTTCGCGAGAAAGGGTATGACGGCACGGTGGGCTGTATTCTTAACCCGGAAGTGACCTATCCGCGCTCCCGCGCGCCGCATGACGTGCGAGCGGCAGAGATGTACGATCTGTTCTACAACCGCGTCTTTCTCGACCCGCTGGTGCACGGGCGCTATCCGCAGGCGCTCTTTACCCTGCTGGCGCAGCATCAGGTGCAGTGGGACTACACGGCTGACGAGCTGGCGCTGATTGCCGACAACACCGTCGATGAGCTGGGCATTAACCTCTATTACCCGCATCGCGTCAAAGCCCCGTCCCGCGCCTGGCACCCGGAGACGCCGTTCCATCCGGCGTACTACTACGAGCCGTTTGAGCTGCCCGGACGGCGAATGAACACCTCCCGCGGCTGGGAGATCTTTCCGCGCATTATTTACGACATGGCGATGCGGATTAAAAACGACTATCGCAACATTGACTGGTTTGTGGCGGAAAGCGGGATGGGCGTGGAGAACGAAGCGCAGTATCGCAATCGTGACGGCGTCATTGACGACACGTACCGTATCGCGTTTATCAGCGAACATCTCTACTACACGCTGCTGGCGCGGGAGGCGGGGGCGAACTGTCACGGTTATATGTTGTGGGCCTTCACCGACAATGTCTCCCCGATGAACGCGTTTAAAAACCGCTACGGGCTGATTGAGATCGACCTTGAAAATCAACGCGCACGGCGGGCAAAGAAATCAGCGTCCTGGTTCCGCCAGCTGCGCGATGAGCGTGTGCTGACGCTCAGGGTAGACGATGAATGGAAGTAAGCCTTCTGGTAAAATAGCGCACAAACTGGCCGGGAGGACGTCCGGCCCGCGCATTAACTGAAAAACACAGGTGAAAACGTGGATAAGGCTGTCATCCTGCCGGAAAAAAAACAGTACCAGGAGATTGGCGAGGATTTACGGGCGCAGATTATCCAGGGGCATTATCCCGTGGGATCGCGTCTGCCGCCGGAGCGCAACATCGCCGAGACGTATGGCGTCAGCCGCACTATCGTGCGCGAGGCGCTGCTGATGCTTGAGCTTCAGGGAACGGTGGATATTCGCCAGGGGTCAGGCGTGTACGTGATGCGCATTCCGGAAGAGCATGAAAACGAGGAAGAGCGTTTTCTGAACAGTGACGTTGGGCCGTTTGAAATTCTCCAGGCGCGTCAACTGCTTGAAAGCAACATCGCTGCCTTTGCCGCAAAAATGGCGACACGGGCGGACATCGACAACCTGCGCCGCATTATCGAGCAAGAGCAACGGGCGATTGCCGTCGACGATCGCAGCCAGGACAACAACAAAATGTTCCACCTGGTGCTGGCTGGGGCCACACAAAACCAGATGCTGCTGGCGACGGTTGAGAGCGTCTGGCATCACATGGACAGCAGTCCGCTGTGGCAGCAGTTCAATGGCCATATCGCCAGCCGCGCCTGGCGCCTGAAGTGGCTCGGAGACAGGCAAACCATTCTCGCTGCGCTCCGCCGCCGCGACGTGATGGGGGCGTGGCAGGCGATGTTCCAGCATCTTGAAAACGTCAAAAAGAGCCTGCTCGAGCTGTCAGACGAAGACGCGCCCGATTTTGACGGCTATCTCTTCGAATCGGTCCCTCTTTTCCAGGGGAAGCTGGTGTGAATATACTGCCGCTTCACGCTGCGCCGCAGTTTACACAGCATGTGATCGACTGGATCTGGAACGCGTTTGGTGAAGGTATGCCGCGTGCCTTTTTCCAGAGCATTGTCGAGCACAGCCTGACGCCGGGCGAGTTACCGCTCACCTTTATTGCTGTTGAGGAAGACCGGCTGTTGGGCACCGTTGGGTTGTGGCGTTGCGATTTAATTTCCCGGCAGGATCTTCATCCCTGGCTGGCTGCGCTGTATGTCGATGAAGCCGCGCGGGGAAACGGGCTGGCGGGAAAACTTCAGCAGCATGTTATCGGCTACGCGCGACGCGCCGGGTATCACGAGCTTCATCTCTGGTCTGCCTGCCGCGACTTCTACGAACGTTACGGCTGGCACTACATCGGTGATGCCCTGGAATACCCGGATAAAACCGTCCATCTCTATCGCTGTTCGCTCACGGCTTCCGCGGGCGATACCACCGAGTGACGGCGCACTAAGGTTGGGCTGAACAGGTGGGTAATTTCCGGTGGCGGGCGATGCTCGGCCAGCGCTAACGCCAGTTCTGCCGCCTGCGTTGCCATGGTCACAATCGGGTAGCGCACGGTGGTCAGGCGAGGGCGCACGTAGCGCGACACCAGCACATCATCAAAGCCAATCAGCGAAATTTCTGCCGGGACGTCAATCCCGTTATCATTCAGCACACCCATCGCGCCGGCGGCCATGGAGTCGTTATAGCTGGCCACGGCGGTGAAATTCCGCCCGCGGCCCAGCAGCTCCGTCATCGCCTGCTCGCCGCCACTCTCATCCGGTTCTCCGTACGCCACAAGACGATCGTTGCACGGCAGACCGGCTTCGCGCAGCGCGTCGTAATAGCCCTGAAGGCGATCTTCCGCATCGGAAATTGGGTGGTTGGAGCACAGATAACCAATTCGGGTATGGCCCTGCTGGATCAGGTGACGGGTTGCGAGCCATGCGCCGTAACGGTCGTCGAGCGCCACGCAGCGGGTTTCAAATCCGGGAATAATACGGTTGATAATCACCATCCCCGGCATCTGTTTCATCAGATGGATCAGCTCGGCGTCGGGGATCATTTTGGCATGGACCACCAGCGCCGCACAGCGATGACGGATCAACTGCTCAATGGCCTGGCGTTCTTTCTGTTCATTGTGGTAGCCATTACCAATCAGCAGGAAATTACCGGTGTGATAAGAAACTTGTTCTACGGCTTTGACCATCGCACCGAAAAACGGATCGGATACATCCCCGACCACAAGCCCGATGGTTTCTGTCGACTGTTGGGCAAGGGCGCGTGCGTTGGCGTTAGGGTGATAATTCAGGTTTTCCATGGCGTCCTGCACGGCCTGGCGTGATGCATCACTCGCTTTAGGGGAGTTGTTGATCACGCGGGAGACGGTCGCGACGGAAACACCGGCCAGACGAGCCACATCCTTAATTGTCGCCATTCAATACCTTCTTATAGGGGTAAGCGTTTACACACTAACTAGTGTTGCGGAAAAGCGGCGCGCATTCAAGGGGAGCGGGTGAGCGTCCTCTGCAAACGTGAAGCAGAACATCCCTCGCGGTGTAATCGTTACACGGCCAGTCATGTCTGAATAATGTCAATCTGAACCTTTAGTTACACTTTGCCTCAGGCTGTTGCGATTGTCCGTTGGCAACGATGCGTTGTGAATTGCTAGAGTCGAGATCCCAGAGGTATTGATAGGTGGAATCAACTTCGGTTGATTAACACGATTTACACCAACCTGCGTTTTACGCAGGTTTTTTTTTGCCTGTAAGTTCAACCTGTAACAGCAAAAGAGATTATTCACACCTGGTTGCACTTCGGCTCATTCCCTTGCGTTTTCCTGCTGGCGAAGCCTGTCGCCGGAGGCCACAATCAAGATCCCAGAGGTATTGATTGGTGAGAATTCCTGGTACGTTTTCGTACTCTTCACTTGCACCAACCTGCGCGGATGCGCAGGTTTTTTTTCGCCTCTGTTTTTGCTATCGCTCCCTCACTACTTCTCGTGTAATCTGCCACCATTTATACCTTTCACACTGGCTGGCAAAGGGAGTTGAAATGCTTTTTGGGTTCTTCCGCACACTGTTTCGTGTCCTGTTTCGCATTCGCGTGACTGGCGATACGCAGGCACTCTATGGCGAGCGTGTTCTTATCACACCGAATCACGTCTCTTTTCTTGATGGCGTATTGCTGGCGCTGTTTTTGCCCGTGCGGCCCGTCTTTGCGGTGTACAGCTCCATCAGTGAAAAATGGTACATGCGCTGGCTCAGGCCGCTGATTGATTTTGTCCCGCTCGACCCTACCAAACCGATGATGATTAAACATCTGGTGCGTCTGATTGGGCAGGGGCGTCCGGTGGTTATCTTCCCGGAAGGGCGGATTTCAGTGACGGGCTCCCTGATGAAAATTTACGACGGCGCCGGTTTTGTCGCGGCGAAGTCTCAGGCCACCGTCGTGCCGCTACGCATCGACGGGGCTGAGCTGACCTTTTTCAGCCGTCTGAAAGGGCTGGTGAAGCAGCGTCTGTTCCCGAAAATTACGCTGCATATATTACCGCCGACGTCACTGCCGATGCCCGAGGCGCCGCGCGCGCGTGACCGCCGTAAAATCGCCGGGGAAATGCTGCACCAGATTATGATGGAAGCGCGCATAGCCGTACGCCCGCGCGAAACGCTGTATGAATCGTTGCTGTCGGCGCAGTATCGCTACGGTGCGAAGAAAAACTGCATCGAAGACATCAACTTTACGCCGGATACCTACCGTAAGTTGTTGACCAAAACGCTGTTTGTCGGGCGTATCCTGGAAAAGTACAGCAAACAGGGCGAAAAGATCGGCCTGATGCTGCCAAACGCGGGTATCAGCGCGGCGGTGATCTTTGGTGCCGTCTCCCGGGGCCGCATTCCGGCGATGATGAACTACACGGCGGGCGTGAAAGGGCTCTCCAGCGCGATTACCGCAGCACAAATCAACACCATCTTTACCTCCCGCCAG
>NZ_JABMCU010000096.1:0-17251 GCF_013179605.1 Enterobacter sp. CM29
CGCCGGTCATCAGCACCTTTACGCGCTTTTTCTTCGCCTCCTGGGGGGTGCTGAACCTCGGTATTATCTGGCGGCTGGATGAGTTGATGTTCATCGTGCTCATGCTGAATCTGCTTTACGGCTTCGCAATTTACCGCCATGCGTTAACTTCCCATGCGTTCTTTATTCAGCAGGCACTGCTTGAGGAAAAAAGCTCACGCCTGGCGGAACAGTTTCGTCAGGCCAAAGAGGACGCGGAGCAGGCACTGCTGGATAAAAATCAGTTTCTGACCACCGCCAGCCACGATCTGCGCCAGCCCGTACACGCTATGGGCTTTCTGATCGAAGCCATCCTCCACCGAAACCGGGACGACAGCCTGACGCCACAGCTTCTTGACCTGCAGCAGAGCGTTCGCTCGGTACATTTAATGCTCAACTCTCTGCTCGATCTCAGCAAAATAGAATCCGGGAATGTCCTCTCTGTCCCGACCAAAGTGGATATCGGTGCTCTGCTCGACTCGGTCATCACGCTGTTTCGCGAAGAGGCCAACAGCCGCGCGCTTAGGCTGTGCATCCGGCGGCCTAAACGCCGTATCTACGTGATGGGCGATTCGCTGCTGGTACGACAGTCCCTGATTAACCTGATTCAAAACGCCCTTCGTTACACGCTCCAGGGCGGGGTGCTGGTCGCCATCCGACCGCGCGGTGACGAGTGTATGGTGGAGGTGTGGGACACGGGAGTCGGTATCGCCGATGAAGAGAAGGGCAAAATCTTCTCACCTTACTACCGCCCCGAGCTGGCATGGAAGATCGACAGCGCCGGACACGGGCTGGGACTGGCCGTAGTCGCCCGCTGTGCCAAGCTGATGAAGGTGAAGTACGGGATGCAATCCATTGAAGGTAAAGGCTCACGCTTCTGGATGCGCTTCACCCAATATGCTGGCGAAGATAGCGCCCTGGATATCCCGCCCGCCGCTGACAACACCGCCACGCCGGTACGCTATGCCCCGCTGCACGGTTCCTGCCTGGTCGTCGATGACGACCCGCTGGTGACGTCTGCCTGGGAGAGCCTGATGAGCGTCTGGGGAATCGACGTACGCTGTGCGGCCTCGGCTGAAGAAGCGTTTGCCATCATCGACGACGGCTTTACGCCGTTCGCCGTGCTGTGCGACCAGCGTCTGCGATCCGGCGAAAGCGGCTTCGATATCCTGAAAGCGCTTTTTGACCGTCTGCCGGATATGAGCGGCGCCATAGTCAGCGGCGAATTTAATTCACCGGTTCTGCTGGAGGCGGAGCAGGAAGGGTACCTGGTGCTTCGCAAGCCTCTGGAGCCGGCTAAACTGCATGCGCTGCTGACGCAATGGTCAGGGTGTCGTGGATAGGGGAATAGATAATAGCAGCATTGCGCTTCACTGTAGGGCCAGATAGTACGCGGTGTCCTGCTGTGATGCCAATGTGTCGGTATGGTTGAGCCGCTGAGGGAGGATTTCGCGGGCCTGATTAATGATTTCATCGTGCATGATTCAGCCTCCTGTGGTGATCTGCATGTTGCTTCTACCGGGCAGGGCGGGAGATGTTGGAAACGGCCCCGAAGGAGTCATTAGAGTTGCTACCAGCGAAGTTCCGCAGTGGGCAATAATGTCAGTTTTCGAGCGTATACTCTAAGATATCTTCAACTCGTTGATATATATAGATTTGACGAATATCGTCAGGTAGCGATTTATCCGCAAAATTAAGTTAAACTTCGTCACAGGTTTCAGTGAGTTATGGGACGGATAATAGAATGACCAGCGAAGAGGCACTTTTAAAATCAGGTTTTAGCAAACGAGATCTTCAAAAGTTAAAAAACAATATTGAAAATTACGGTGGTTCGTTTGATAGCGTAACTCATGATCTGGCCAATCGTTTTAAGGCTATGAAGTGGATAACTATTATTGCCTTCATCATACTGGCTTTAACTCTTTTACTTGCATCCAAGGATACAAGCCTGACACTTGCGCTCACATTATTGATTGTACTACCTTTCATCTGGTATATAACGCCAGCAAAACTTGGCTACAAATCCTGGCGTTATCGTAAAATGCTGACTAATTCTGGGACGGGTCGCTGACGGACAACAGATCAAAAATAATCTTAGCTTTCACGCCATAACCCGCTATTTTCATTGTAAGCTGCGGGCGGCTCAGTGTGCTCACCTTTCGGTAATAGTCAGCAGGGAGATAACGAAACAGTCGCCAGGTACCAGGTCGCCGTAACAAGCCAAAAATGGTGTACGCATTAGCGGCCAGTGAAATTGATTTGTAGACACCTAACCCATTCTCACGACTAAAGCCCATAAACTCAGCTGTAGACATCGCGGCATTCGCGACCAGCCCTTCACTGGTAGTGTTGTTAGTTGCGTAGCGAGCCACTTCTTTACTGATGCTGTTTGTCCCGTCAGTAACCAGAATCGCACCAGCAAGAACCCCGAGAGGGGTCATAGTGCCTATGAGGGTAAATCCTGCGGCTATTTCAGCACCGGCCAGGACAACACTAACAGCCGAGATCACATACCCAACAATTTTGTTATTCTCTCGGATAAACTCGACTTTAGCGCAAAGCTTCGCTGCCTTCGTTCTTAATTAACGCGCTTGTTCCAGCAGGTTACTGTTTTCTTCTCTGAGAATTTTAACGCATTCCATGCATTCTTCATCTGATTTAGCCCGACGAGCTAACGTAAACTGATGTTCTATGAGGTCCCGAATTTCCTGAACAAACTTCATTCGAGTCAAACTATCGCTGAGATGAAAAGCCGACAGAGTGTTGGCTGTATTTACCAGTTTCCTGGCTTCCATATTCACCATAGTTTCCGCCCAGGCTTTATTTCTTCCATCTGAGCGCATCATGTTAAGTAATGCTGCATCCATTGTAGTTCCTCTCAATTGCTTTACCGGCCTCTGCTTAGACTGATAAAGGCCCCCATGACAGCCATGCGTGCCAACGCACACACAATATAGTAGCAATGTGGTTACGGTGTCTGAAGTAGAAGTCGCTTTTTACAGCTTCGTTCCTCGGCCTACTTTACTGCGGTTAGCCAGGGCCTGTTCCAGCAGTGTACGGAACGCCGAAAGGTCACTTTTCAGGATGTCCCGGATGGATTTACCACCGATGAATCTAATAAAACAGTTAGCCGATGGGGGGTAATCACGGATACGTGATGCCGCTCTGTCGGGCTCTGTCCAATTGATATGTGCATTTGTAATGCTCAAATAGATCGGTGAAGGTCAGGTTTTTCTGCTTCTGTGTGGCGGTAAAGGCGGTAAACAACGCCAGTTGTACCACCGGGAAGCGGGGCCGGAGGAGAGATAAGGGCGGTAACTACTGTTCAAACAACGAGTTGCTGACTCAGAAAGCAAAAACCCCCGCCGAAGCGAGGGTTATAAATAAGTGGTGCCCGGACTCGGAATCGAACCAAGGACACGGGGATTTTCAATCCCCTGCTCTACCGACTGAGCTATCCGGGCAACGGGGCGCATTAAACCCGATCCGCCCTCCGACGTCAACGAAATTTGTTGTTTTCGTTGCAGACTGCACACTCTCTCACCATTTCGTCGCAAACTTAAGCGAAAAAGTGCGTCCAGAGCGCGGAAAGCGGCATCGCGAGCAGCAGGGCTGGGAGCATGTTCACCACTGCAAACATCTTGATGCCACAGATGCGCAGCCCTGTCGCCAGCAGCAGCAGGCCGCCGACGGCGGTAAAGTCCGCCATCATCGCAGGCGTCGTCAGCGGCAGGATCAGCGTGGCGCAGGTGGCCAGCGCCAGCTGAATAAGCAGCATCGGTACACAAATCGCCGCCACGGCGATGCCGAGGGCGGTGGCAAAGATGGTGGCAGTAAAGAAATCCAGAAACGCTTTCGCAATCAGTATGCTGGGATCGCCGGTCATCCCTTCCTGCATCGAACCGAATATCCCCGTGCCGCTGGCGCAGAACAGAATAATGATCGCAACGTAGTTCTGAATAAACGACTCGTGCGTGCCGTGCTTTGCCTTGCCCGGTCGGGCAATCAGATTTTTGGCTTTGCCTACCGCGTGATTAATGCCTTTTTCCAGATAGCAAAACTCGCCGATCAGCGCGCCGAGCAGTGTCGCCAGTACCATCACCGGCAGGTTGGCGCATTTCACCACTAAAAGGATACCAATCCCTAACGACGCCAGGCCAAAAATGGAGGGCATGGAGACGCGAATACGCTCCGGCAACCGCTGGCTTAATACTGCCCCAAGTACACCGCCCAGCAATACGGCTCCCGCATTGATAAAGGGTCCAATCACCACGTTTAACTCCTGTTATTTAAGCTCTGGCATTGCATGATTATGGCACGTCCGTCCCTGATTATGCTTAGCTTTGGGAGGCGTAACGCATACTGATTCCTTCTTGCACCTGAAAATAAAAGGTGACATGATTGCGCGAATTTTCTCCTTCCTGTCTCACCGTTCGGTGAGGGTATTTGCGCTTATGAAAACCATGAAAATTGCCGTCAGCCGTGAGCTGGTATCCAAAGTTTCTACGCATCGCGAAAAGGTTATGCTGGATAACACCGATTTCACCGATGTGGCGGCAGTCGTCATTACGGTTGTTGAAAGCTACAGCGGCATTCTTGCGTTGCTGAAGCGTACGGGCTTTCAGCTACCAGTATTTATGTTCTCAACAGAGCCAGGAGAGGTGCCAGAGGGTGTCACGGCGATCATCTCGGGTAAAGCACAAGAATTGCTGGAACTGGAATCTGCCGCCTGCCGGTATGAAGAGAACCTGCTGCCACCCTTTTTTGACACCCTGAGCCAGTATGTGGCGATGGGAAACAGCACCTTTGCCTGTCCGGGTCACCAGCACGGCGCCTTTTTTAAAAAACATCCCGCCGGGCGGCAGTTTTACGACTTCTTCGGTGAAAACGTGTTTCGTGCCGATATGTGCAATGCCGACGTGAAGCTCGGTGATTTGCTGATCCACGAAGGTTCTGCCAAGCACGCGCAAAAGTTCGCGGCGAAAGTGTTCAACGCGGATAAAACCTACTTCGTGCTGAACGGCACGTCGGCGGCCAATAAAGTGGTGACCAATGCGCTGCTGACCCGTGGCGATCTGGTGCTGTTCGATCGTAACAACCATAAGTCCAACCATCATGGGGCGCTGATCCAGGCCGGGGCAACGCCTGTCTATCTTGAGGCAGCCCGTAATCCGTTTGGTTTTATCGGCGGGATTGATGAACACTGCTTTGATGAGGCCTGGCTGCGGGAACTGATCCGTGACGTCGCGCCGAAGAAAGCCGCCGAGGCGCGCCCGTTCCGTCTGGCGATCATTCAGCTCGGCACCTACGACGGCACGATCTACAACGCCCGTCAGGTGATCGACAAGATCGGTCACCTTTGCGACTACATCCTCTTTGACTCCGCCTGGGTCGGCTACGAGCAATTTATCCCGATGATGGCGGAAACGTCTCCGCTTCTGCTGGAACTGAACGAGAACGATCCGGGAATTTTCGTGACCCAGTCGGTCCACAAGCAGCAGGCCGGGTTCTCACAAACGTCGCAGATCCATAAAAAGGATAACCATATTCGCGGTCAGTCGCGCTTCTGCCCGCACAAGCGGCTGAACAACGCGTTCATGCTGCATGCCTCCACCAGCCCGTTTTACCCGCTGTTTGCGGCGCTGGACGTGAACGCCAAGATCCACGAGGGCGAAAGCGGACGCAGGCTGTGGGCGGAGTGTGTCGAGTTGGGCATTGAAGCGCGCAAGGCCATCATCGCTAACTGCCATATGATCAAACCCTTTATCCCACCGGTAGTGGCGGGGCGGCCATGGCAGGATCACCCCACGCAGGCCATCGCCAGCGAGCGTCGCTTCTTTAGTTTTGAACCGGGTGCAAAATGGCACGGTTTTGAAGGCTATGCCCGCGAGCAGTATTTCGTCGATCCGTGCAAGCTGCTGCTGACCACGCCGGGCATTGATGCTGAAACAGGGCACTATACCGATTTCGGCATTCCGGCGACCATTCTCGCCCACTACCTGCGCGAAAACGGCATTGTGCCGGAGAAGTGCGATCTCAACTCCATCCTGTTCCTGCTGACGCCAGCCGAGAGCGCGGAGAAGCTAATGCAGCTGGTGGCGATGCTGGGGCAGTTTGAACAGCATATTGAAGACGATACGCCGCTCGTGGATGTGCTGCCGACCATCTATCAGAAATACCCGGTGCGTTACCGCGACTATACGATCCGTCAGCTGTGCCAGGAGATGCACGATCTCTACGTCAGCTTTAACGTGAAGGATTTACAGAAGGCGATGTTCCGCCAGGAGAGCCTGCCTGCCGTGGTGATGAACCCGCAGGATGCCAACCAGGAGTACATTCGCGGGAATGTCGAACTGGTGCGTATTCGTGACGCCGAAGGACGCATTGCCGCCGAAGGTGCGCTGCCATACCCGCCGGGCGTGCTGTGCGTGGTACCGGGGGAAGTCTGGGGTGGAGCAGTACAGCGCTACTTCCTGGCGCTGGAAGAGGGCATTAATATGCTGCCGGGTTTCTCGCCAGAGTTGCAGGGCGTTTACAGCGAGAAGGATGCCGACGGGATCAAGCGACTGTATGGGTACGTGTTAAAGTAGGGCCCCTCACCCTAACCCTCTCCCCAAAGGGGAGAGGGGATTGCACGGAGCCGTCTTTTCACCCTCGCCCCTTTGGGGAGAGGGCCGGGGTGAGGGGAGTTAAGTCGCACTACGCCGGTACATCCTTCTCGGATGCCCAATCTTCCCGTACAGCATCTCCACCGTCAGAAAACCCACCTCCACGCAGTGTTCCAGATAGCGCCGGGTGGTGGTTTTACTCAGTCCCGTCTCGCTCACCACCTCATCCACCGTAAAGCAGTGCGCCGCCTTGTTGTTAAACAGCGTTTGCACCCGCGCCAGCGTGTTCTCCTCTATCCCTTTGCTGCCGTTGTCCAGTCGATAATTTTTCGCCTGTAGCTGATAGAGTGAATCCACGTTCTGCTGGTCGACAATCTTCCAGACGCGCTGCTGTTCGGCAAACTGCACAAAACGTTCCAGCGACTGGCTCAGGCGTTTCCAGGAAACTGGCTTGAGGATGTAGTCGAACGCGCCGTTACGAATGGCCTGGCTACAGGTGTCCATATCGCTGGCGGCGGTGATGAAAATCACCGAGCAGTTGGCGCGGGTGAGCATCGGGTTGCTGATAAGGGTGATGCCTTTGCCGTCCGGCAGATAGTTATCCAGCAGCATCAGCTTCGGCTGTTTGCTCTCCAGTTGTACCTGCGCGTCGGCCAGTGACGCGGCAATCCCCACCAGCCTCAGGCGCGGATGTTTACCGATAAGCTCCGCGTGCAGTTGCGCCAGTTCGTTCTCGTCTTCAACAATCAGTACGTCGATAAGTTCATGTTGCATAGTCGGTATCTTCCAGTTCCTGTACGGGGTGCCGGACCGTTCCCGTGGCGGGAATAAACAGTGAGAAAATGGCACCGCGTGGGGTGTTATCGGCAACTTCAATTGCACCGCCAGCCTGCGTGACGTAGCTTTCAATCAGATACAGGCCAATACCGTGATCGCCGCGCGTTTTGGTAGTGATGCCGCGCTCAAAGATCCGGTCGCGGATCTCCGGTGTGATGCCGACGCCCTGGTCGGCGACTTCAATAATCAGTTCCTGCTCGTTCAACTTTATTAGCACGTCTACCGGGGCATGCGGGAGCGGGGCGCGCTGGGTCGCTTCGATGGCGTTATCCAGCAAGTTCCCGATGATCGAGACTAGTTCCGATTCGAGCAGCGGCAGGAAGGGTTTGTCCACCCGGCAGGCCGGATCGAAGCTCAGCTCAACGCCTTTTTCACGCGCGCGGGCGGCCTTTCCAAGCAGCAAACCGCACAGCGTCGGGGAGCTAAAGCGGGACGAGATAAAGTCCAGCAGCTCCTGAGCGTGTTCCGACTGCGCCTGTATGTAGCGGATCGCCTCGTCATAACGGCCCATATGCAGCAGGCCGGACAGCGTGGTCATGCGGTTCAGCTGTTCATGGCGCATAATGCGCAGGTTATCAACATAGCGCTTCACCTGGCTGAGCTGGGCGCTGAGCGAGTCGATCTCGTTGCGATCGCGAAAGGTGATCACCCAGCCCTGCAACGCATCTTCCAGCATGATCCGCACCCGGCTGGCAATGACCGTGAGATCGTTAAAGCGACAGATCTCATCGTGGGTGTCTTTCGCAAGCATGGTTTGCGCGTTAAAGAACGGGACGGGCGCGATCACCTGGCTGATGAGTTGACCCCGCAGTTCGCGGGCGGGCTGGCGTAAGCCTAATAATTTACGCGCCGCCTGGTTAATCACCTCAATGCGGAGATCGTCGTCGATGGCAATCACCCCTTCATAAATGGATTCCATCATCGCCTTTTGCTGACGCACCAGCAGGCCGATTTCGCGCGGCTCCAGAGAGAATATCTGCTTCTTGATGCTGCGGGTGAAGAACCAGGAGAAAATAAACAGGGCGATAAGCAGCAGCACGGCGGCAATCAGGATATTAACCACCTTGCTGACGGTGATGGTGTCCAGATAGCTTGTGAGATAGCCTACCGAAACAATCCCTACCACCTGCCCGGCATCATTAAAAATGGGCGCTTTGCTGCGCAGCGAAATGCCTAACCCGCCCTTGCGGATGGTGATGGTGCTTTTGCCGTGTAATACCTCGTCGTTGTCTCCGCCAACCAGCGTTTTGCCTACCCGGTCGGCAAACACGGAATGGAAAAGATGCAGCCCTTTATTGTCACCAATCACAATAAAACTGGCGTCGCTGCGGGCGGCTATTTTCTGCATAAAGTCATGGATGCCCTGGATATCCTTTTGTTCGACTTCTTTTCGCAAAGAAGGAATAAGCGCAATTTCTTCGGCCTGTATTTTTGCGCGCGCGCTCATTTCCTGATAAAGCTGCCTGCCGACATCGACATAATAATATCCGCCCAGTAATGCGAACAGCACTGAGAAAAAGGCGACCAGCGAAATAAACAGCTTGATCTGAAACGATACTTTCATAACTATCACGCGAGATATCAACAGGTCGGCTGAATATATCATCTTTTAAGGCCAGGATGCCCGCTTTGCCGAAAACTTGTGATCCCTTGCACAGCGCAGCTTGTAAAAGATTTTTCCGAAAGTCTTATCCTCTTAAGGCTAAATGAATAAATGTTATTTCTTTGTTCAGTTAAGAAAAGAAACCATAAAAACCACGGCAATAAATAAGGCATAAATCACATTAAATAAAAGAAACCATTAAAACCATAGCGGCCATTAAAACTTCGCTTTTAATATGCCATTCCTCACATAAAGTAAGCCTTTGTGACTCTAAGCTGGACGCACAAAATAACTAAGGGGCTTATTATGAGCACAACTGACGATTCATTCTCTGTTACCCACGACCCGATTGATATTCAGCGGCCATCGCTCAAAGAGCGCTGGTGGCATATTATGGATACCTGGAAAATCGGCATTATTCCTCTGCCACTGTTCGTTCTGGCGGGCGCGCTGATTGCGATAGATTGCCTGGGCGGAAAACTGCCGAGCGACATCGTGGTCATGGTGGCCACGCTGGCCTTCTTCGGCTTTGCCTGCGGCGAGTTCGGCAAACGCCTGCCGATTGTCGGCAAGCTCGGCGCGGCGGCAATTTGTGCCACCTTTATCCCTTCCGCGCTGGTCTATTACGGCCTGCTGCCGGACGTGGTGGTCGAGTCCACGACCAAATTCTATAAATCCACCAATATTCTCTACCTTTATATCTGCTGCATTATTGTCGGCAGCATCATGAGCATGAACCGCACCGTGCTGATCCAGGGCTTCCTGCGCATCTTCTTCCCGATGCTGTGCGGTGAAATCGTCGGCATGATTGTCGGCATGGGCGTTGGACTGGCGCTGGGCCTCGAGCCGTTCCAGATCTTCTTCTTTATCATTCTGCCGATCATGGCGGGCGGCGTCGGGGAAGGGGCGATCCCGCTCTCTATCGGCTATGCCACGCTGCTGCACATGGATCAGGGCGTGGCGCTCGGCCGCGTGCTGCCGATGGTAATGCTCGGCGGCCTGACGGCGATCATCATCTCCGGTTGCCTCAACCAGCTCGGGAAACGCTACCCGCACCTGACCGGTGAAGGCCAGCTGATGCCTAACCGCGCCAACGCCGATGCCACCGTCTCTCAACCCGCGTTCTCCGGCAAAGCGGATGTGACCACCATCGCCTCCGGCGCGCTGCTGGCGGTGCTGCTGTACATGCTGGGCATGCTCGGCCACAAGCTGATTGGTCTGCCAGCGCCGGTCGGCATGCTGTTTATGGCGGTGCTGGTGAAGCTCTGTAATGGCGCCTCTCCGCGTCTGCTGGAGGGTTCCCAGGTGGTGTACAAATTCTTCCAGACCTCCGTGACCTACCCGATTCTCTTCGCCGTTGGCGTGGCGATTACCCCATGGCATGAACTGGTGGCGGCGTTCACCGTCAGCAACCTGCTGGTGATTATCAGCACCGTTTCCGCGCTGGTGGCAACCGGATTCTTCGTTGGCAAAAAGATTGGTATGCACCCGATTGATGTCGCCATCGTCTCCTGCTGTCAGAGCGGGCAGGGCGGTACTGGTGACGTGGCGATCCTGACCGCAGGCAACCGCATGAGCCTGATGCCATTCGCCCAGATTGCTACCCGTATCGGCGGGGCGATTAACGTCTCTGTCTCACTGCTGATTCTGGGCAACTTCCTCGTTTAAGTTTTCAGGAAAGAACAATGAAACTCGCAAGCTTTTTATACCAGGGTAAACGCAGCTACGGCATCGTTCAGGCCGAGGGCGTGATTGATTTAGGCCGCCGCCTGGGCGACCGCTATGGCGACCTTAAAGCGCTGTTGCAGGGGAACGGGCTGGCGCAGGCCACCCGTTTTCTGAACGACGCGGTGGATGTACCGCTGAACGCCATCACCTTCTTACCGGTGATTGTCCAGCCGGAAAAAATTCTCTGCGTGGGCATGAACTATGCCGACAAGCGCAAGGAGTTTGATCAGCATAACCCGGCCCCGACCCTGTTTGTCCGCTTCCCGGATTCACAGACCGGCCACAACGAGCCGGTGCTGAAGCCGCGCCACTCCAGCGAGTTCGACTACGAAGGCGAGCTGGCGGTGATCATCGGCAAAGGCGGGGAGAACATCAGCCGCGACGACGCCCTGCGCCACGTGGCGGGCTACAGCTGCTACATGGACGGCTCCGCCCGCGACTGGCAGCACACCTGGTTCACCGCCGGGAAAAACTGGCGGCAGACCGGGGCGTTCGGCCCGTGGATGGCGACGGCGGATGAGATCCCGGACCCGCACAGCCTGGCGATCCGCACCTGGCTGAACGGCCGCATGGTGCAGGAGGACAACACCAGCAGCATGATCCACAAGGTGGCGGAGCTGATCGAGTACATCAGCACCTTCACCCGTCTCAGCCCGGGCGACGTGATCATCACCGGCTCGCCTGGCGGGGTGGGTAAAAAGCGCAACCCGCCACTGTTTATGAAGGAGGGGGATCGCATTGAGGTGGAGATCGAACATATCGGTCATCTGAGCAACGTGATCGTGGAAGCGCCAGCCGTCGGGCTCGCGGCAGCGCACTGAGTAAGGCGGCAGCATGCAATCGCAACCCATTGATTTTCGCCATACCGTTGTGGCGAAACACCCGGAACGCTTAAGCCAGATCCGCTACCTGCTGGCAGACAGCGGCCTTGGCCTGGACAACGACATCACGCTGTTTGTTGAAGCCTGGTCCGGCGCGCAGCTGGTGGGTTGCGCCGGGCTTGCTGCCAACGTCATCAAGTGCGTCGCGGTCAACGAGCAGCTTCGTGGGGAAAACCTCAGCGCGCGTCTGCTGGCAGAGGTGGAAAATGCGGCGCTGGAGCGCGGCCATTTTCACCTCTTCCTCTGCACCCGTCCGTGTAATAAGGAGCGCTTTGGCCGCAGCGGTTTCTGGCCGGTTGCCCAGAGCGGGAACAGCGCGGTGCTAATGGAGAACACTCCGCAAGGGATCGTGCGCTACTGCCGATCCCTGCGCGCTAGCCGCAAGTGTGGGGAGAAGATTGGTGCCATCGTGATGAACGCCAACCCGTTCACCCTCGGTCACCGTCATCTGGTGGAGCAGGCGGCGGCGCAGTGCGATGCTCTGCATCTGTTCGTGGTGCGTGAAGACGCCTCGTTCTTCCCGTTCAGCGCGCGCCTTGAGATGGTGCGCGCGGGCGTGGCGCATCTGCCGAACGTGGTGGTGCATGAAGGCTCGCAGTACATCATCTCCCGCGCCACGTTTCCGGCCTACTTCCTGAAGGAGACCGGCAAAGTGCAGCAGGCATGGAGCGAGATCGACGTGCTGATCTTCCGGGACTTTATCGCCCCGGCGCTGGGCATCACGCACCGTTTTATTGGTTCGGAACCGTTCTGCGATATCACCCGCCAGTACAACCAGACGCTGCACGACCTGCTGGCCTCGCACATCGACGTGGTGGAAATGCCGCGCATCAAAGCCAACGGCAACGCCATTTCGGCCTCGGAAGTACGCCGTTTACTCAAGACACAGCAGTTTTCCCGGATCCGGGAGATTGTCCCGGACTCCACCTTCGCGCACCTCGAAGCACATTATCGTGCGAGTGCGGAAGTCGCATAACTATCAGGAATTTATCATGAATATTGTAAGGGAGGCGCTGGCCGGAACTCAGGAGTCCAGCGACCTGATGGTGAAAATCGCCCCCGCTCACGGTGAGCTGGAGATTGTCATCCACAGTGAAGTGATTAAGCAGTTTGGCGAGCAAATACGCCAGGTGGTCAACGACACATTGCGCGCCATGAACGTGCACCAGGGATTAATCATTATTGAAGACAAAGGGGCGCTGGACTGTGTGATCCGCGCCCGCCTGCAAAGCGCGCTTCTGCGTGCAGCCGATGAACAGGCCATCAACTGGGGGGCGCTGAAATGAGCAAACTCCGCCGCAGTATGCTGTTCCTGCCGGGCGCCAATGCCGCCATGCTCTCCACCGCCTTTATCTACCGCCCCGACTCCATCATGTTTGACCTTGAGGACGCCGTGGCCCTGCGCGAGAAAGACACCGCACGCATGCTGGTGTTCCACGCGTTGCAGCACCCGATGTATCAGGATATCGAAACCGTGGTGCGTATTAACCCGCTGAGCACGCCGTTTGGCCTGCTGGATCTGGAGGCCGCCGTACGCGCGGGCGTAGACGTGATTCGCCTGCCAAAAACCGACACCCCGGACGATATCTACGAGCTGGAGGACCACCTCGAGCGCATTGAGCAGGAGTGCGGGCGTGAAGTAGGTTCCACCCGCGTGATGGCGGCGATTGAATCGGCCATTGGCGTCATCAACGCCGTGGCGATTGCCCGCAGCTCCCCGCGCCTTATCGGCATCGCGCTGGCCGCCTTTGACTACGTAATGGACATGCAGACCGAGCGCGGCGACGGCACCGAGCTGTTCTACGCCCGCTGCGCCGTGCTGCACGCCGCCCGCGCTGCGGGCATCGACGCTTTCGACGTGGTGTGGTCAGACGTTAACGACGAAGCCGGGTTCCTGCGCGAGGTCGATCTGATCCGCAAGATGGGCTTTAACGGCAAATCGCTGATTAACCCGCGCCAGATTGACCTGCTGCACAACGCCTACGCCCCGACTCAGGAAGAGGTGGAGCACGCAAAACGGGTGATTGAGGCGGCAGAAGAGGGCGAGCGTAACGGCCTGGGCGTGGTCTCGCTCAACGGCAAAATGGTGGATGCACCGATTATTAACCACGCGCAGGTGGTGCTGGAGCGCGCGGCGGCCTCCGGCGTGCGTCGGTAAGGATGACATAATGAATCAGACAGAACTTCTCCATGTGAATTTCCCCCATCTGCGGGATCTGAAGCCCTTTGATACCGCCCACAGCGCGACGCCGTGGCTGGCGGACAGCGAGGCGAAACACAACCGTAAGCTTTGCGCCTCCCTCGAAGAAGCCGTCATGCGCAGCGGCTTGCAGGACGGGATGACCATCTCTTTCCACCATGCCTTTCGCGAAGGCGACCGGGTGATCAACACCGTTGTGGCGCTGCTGGCGCGGATGGGTTTTAAAAATTTGACCCTGGCCTCCAGCTCGCTGATGACCTGCAACGACGCGCTGATCGAGCATATTCAAAACGGCGTGATCGCCCGAATTTACACCTCCGGTATGCGCGGCAGGCTGGCGGAGGCCATCTCCCACGGGCTGATGGACGAGCCGGTACAAATTCACTCCCACGGCGGGCGCGTGAAGCTGCTCCAGGATGGCGAGCTGAATATCGACGTGGCATTTCTCGGCGTGCCGTGCAGCGATGAGTTTGGCAACGCTAACGGCACGCAGGGCAAATCGTGTTGCGGTTCGCTGGGTTACGCCATGGTGGACGCACACTTTGCCCGTAAGGTGGTGCTGCTGACCGAAGAACTGGTGCCGTTCCCGAATATGCCCGCCAGCCTGGTGCAGGATCAGGTGGACTACATCGTGCAGGTGGAGAGCGTGGGCGACCCGGCGAAAATCAGCGTCGGTGCGGCGCGCGTCACCAGCAACCCGCGCGAGCTGATGATTGCCCGCTATGCGGCGGACGTGATTGAGCACTCAGGCTATTTCAAACCAGGTTTCTCGATGCAGACCGGCTCCGGCGCGGCGGCGACCGCCTGCACCCGCTTTATGGAAGAGAAGATGGAGCGCAGCGGCGTGAAGGCGCGCTTCGCCCTTGGCGGTATCACCGGCAGCCTGGTGGATTTGCACGAGAAGGGGCTCATCGAAAAGCTGCTCGACACCCAGTGCTTTGACGGCCAGGCGGCGGCCTCGCTGGCGCGCAACCCGAACCACGTGGAGATCTCCACCAACGTCTACGCCAACCCCGGCAGCAAGGCGGCAAGCTGCGACCAGCTCGACGTGGTGATCCTCAGCGCGCTGGAAATCGACGTCGATTTTAACGTCAACGTCATCACCGGATCCGACGGCGTGATGCGCGGCGCATCCGGCGGGCACTGCGACGTGGCGTCGGCAGCCAACCTGACCATTGTGGTCGCGCCGCTGCTGCGAAGCCGCATCCCGACCGTTGTGAAGCGCGTTACCACGCGCCTCACGCCGGGGGAGAGCATTGACGTGCTGGTCACCGACCACGGTATTGCGGTCAACCCGGCGCGCCCGGAGATCCGCGAACGACTCATGGAAGCAGGCCTGAAGGTTGTAGATATCAACGCGCTCTATGAGCGGGCGATTTCCCTGACCGGCGTACCGAAACCGATTGAGTTCACCGACAAAATTGTCGGGGTGATCCGCTACCGCGACGGCAGCGTGATCGACACCGTTCGACAGGTAAAGGAGTGAATATGACTATTGCGACACCTGTGCGGACGGGGGTCAGCCTGGACGCGCTGCTGGCGGCGAAAGAGCGCCGCGCAGCCCGTCAGGCTGACTGGCTTACGCACCATCAACAACCGGTGATCTCCCTAACGCTGGTCACGCCCGGGCAAATTAAAGACAGCCTGCGCTATCGCAATACCATGGGCGTGGCGTTACAGATGTGCGACCAGCTGCTGTGGGAAAACCGCTGGCAGGTGCTGGACCGCCAGGTGCTCTGGCTACCCACCGGACCTGAAGCGCTGTGGTGCGTCGCGCATCCGGCGGCGGAAATTAAAGCGCACTGTGCTGAACTGGAGCAGACGCACCCGCTCGGCAGACTGTGGGATCTGGATGTGATCTGCCCTGAAAACGGCCACGTTGGCCGTCAGTCGTTGGGTTCACACCTCAGGCGCTGTCTGATTTGCGACGAGCCTGCCCACGCCTGTTCCCGTTCTCGGCACCATCCCGTTGAGCAGGTGGTTTCCCGCGTGGAGAAGATGATAGATGACTGGTTTGCTCGCGACTAAACCGCGCCCGGTTGATGTCCCTGCGCTTGCCGCAGAGGCGCTGTGGCAGGAGCTGGAGCTGACGCCCAAACCGGGGCTGGTGGACAGGCTCAATAACGGCTCACATCGCGATATGGACCATACCTTATTCGTCCACAGCATTGCGGCGATTACGCCGTGGTTTGCCCGTTTTGCGGAACTGGGTGAAGCACATGCGGCCAAACCTGCCGATCAGCAGTTGCGGATTATCCGCCCGATGGGGATGGCCTGCGAGCAGGCGATGTACGCCGCCACGGGCGGGGTGAACACGCACAAGGGCGGGATTTTTGCCCTTGGTTTGCTCTGCTTCGCCGCCGGACGTGTAAAAAATATCTCTGCGGATAGCCTCTGTTGTGAGGTAAGTAACATCTGTCGTGGGCTGGTGGCGCGGGAACTGGGCGGGCGCTGCGGGCAGGCAACGGCGGGAGAGCGACAGTTTCAACAGTACGGTTTAACCGGCGCGCGCGGTGAGGCAGAAAGCGGCTTCAGCACGGTGCGTAAGGCGCTGGCGCAGTGGAAGGGAAACACCCTTCATGACCTGTTATTGCGCCTGATGGCCATCAACCAGGACAGTAATCTCGTTTCGCGCGGCGGCACTGAAGGGCTGCGCTACGTCCAGGATTATGCACAGGAGCTGCTGGCGAACGGCTGGGATCAGGATGCGTTACTTAGGATGGATAACGCGTTGATTGAACGAAACCTGAGTCCGGGCGGCAGCGCGGATTTGCTGTCGGTGGGGTGGGTGCTGTCTGGAATAAAATAGCCGGGTGGCGCTAACGCTTACCCGGCCTACGGTTTGCGGTTTGTAGGCCCGGTAAGGCGAAGCCGCCACCGGGCACAACAATCAATGCGCGATCGGCTGCGCACCGTGTGGTTCGCGTACGTGCTTGTACTTGAACAGCACGATGAACGCGAAGAACAGCACCAGTGAGTACCCGGCGAAGATCAGCCACACTGGCTGCCAGTTGGTGATGCCGTTGGTGGTATACATCTCAACCACTTTACCGCTCACCACGCCGCCCAGAATACAGCCGAAGCCGTTGGTCATCATCAGGAACATGCCCTGCGCACTGGCGCGGATTTCAGGCTTCACCTCTTTTTCTACAAACACCGAGCCGGAGATGTTGAAGAAGTCGAAGGCGCAGCCGTAAACAATCATCGACAGAACCAGCAGCACGGTGCCGAACGCGCTTGGGTCGCCGTAGGCGAACAGACCGAAGCGCAACATCCAGGCAGCGATACTGATCAGCATGACGTTCTTGATGCCGTAGCGGCTCAGGAAGAACGGGATGGTCAGGATGAACAGCGTCTCAGAGATCTGCGAGATGGA
>NZ_JABMCU010000097.1:0-17027 GCF_013179605.1 Enterobacter sp. CM29
GAAAAGCAGGCCGTAGCCCCACCAGCCCGGTATAGCTACAGGGAATGCGGATAGAGCCGCCGGTATCGGTACCCAATGCGCCATCCGCCATCCCCGCCGCCACCGCCGCGGCGCATCCTCCGCTGGAACCTCCGGCGGTGAGTGACGGGCGAAGCGGGTTTGCCACATCGCCCCCCAGCGAGCTTCGCGAGCGCACGTCAAAAGCAAACTCGGACATATTCGCTCTGGCGAGGATAATCGCTCCTGCCCTGCGCAACCGCTGTATAACAAGCGCATCCGACATCGCGTTAAGTGAGGCCAGCGCCCGGCAGCCAAGAGTAATGGGCATCGGTGCGCAGGCAATATTATCTTTGACGATCAACGGCACGCCGTGCAGGGGGCCGATCGGCTCCCCGCGTCGACGCTGCTGCTGATGCTGTTCCGCCTGAGACATGGCGTCAGGGTTAACCCCGAGGATCGCGTTGAGCGCCCGGTGCTGCTGAATGACGTCGAGACGGCGGGCAATTTCCTCCGGGCAGTCGTCTGGCGGTATCAGGCGCTTCATAGTCTCAGGCTCCCTCGTGATGAAAACCGGGCAGAAGGCTGCCCGGGATACGTTTTAGTCCCGCATGCCGGTAGTAATGGCATCAATGTCCTGCGGACGCAGACGAATTTCCGCCGCCCGTCGGTGCCCCTGCATCCCCTCGGTACGGCTCTGGCGGATCGCCGGTTCTGCGATTGCCGGGATACCCTGCTCGTCAATCCACTGATGGGTACAGATTTTGACGTACGCCCCAACCCACAGACCGCCGGTATAGCGTGCCGCCGCCATCGTCGGTAACGTATGGTTGGTGCCGCAGCATTTATCAGAGAACACCACGCTGGCGTTCTGACCAATAAACAGCGAGCCATAGTTGCGGATCTTCGCCGCCGTCGCGTGCGGATCGCGGGTATGCACCTGCAAATGCTCCGTCGCCATATGGTCAGCAAACGCAATCAGCTGTGCTTCATCTTCGCAGAGCACAATCTCACCCTGCCGGCGCCACGCCTCCCCCGCCGTGGCGGCCGTTGGCAGGCTGGCAAGCTGACGCTCAACCTCCGCCAGGGTACGCTCAGCGATATCCCGGCTGGTTGTCGCCAGCCCGACGCGGGTATGAATATCGTGTTCTGCCTGCGCCAGCATATCGGCGGCCAGAATGCGCGGATCGGCGCTGTCGTCAGCGATAGTGAAAATCTCGCTCGGCCCGGCGAGGGCATCAATGCCGACTCGACCAAACACCTGGCGTTTCGCTTCGTTAACGAAGGCGTTGCCTGGCCCAACGATTTTGTCCACCGATGGAATGCTCTCCGTTCCCCAGGCCATGGCCGCAATGGCCTGCGCGCCACCTACCCTGAAAATGCGGTGCGCGCCCGCCAGATGGCAAACCGCGATCATCGCAGGATGCGCTCCCGGCGGCAGACAGGCGATGATCTGTTCGCAGCCCGCCACCGTCGCAGGGACAATCGACATCACCGGCGCAGAGAGGATCGGGTAACGCCCACCCGGCACGTAGCAGCCCACCGTCTGCACCGGGATGATCCGGTGACCGAGATGTACGCCAGGCAGCGTCTCAACTTCCAGCGGCTGCATGGTCGCCAGCTGCGCCTGCGCAAAACGACGCACCTGATTAATAGCAAACTCGCTGTCGCGGCGCGTCTGGGCATCCATCCCCTGCAGTGCTTCGGCGATCTCCTGCTCGCTCACCTCAAAGTGCGTCGGCACGACGTTATCAAACTGCTGCGAAAAGGCTCTTAGCGCCGTATCGCCTTCGGTTTTCACGCGCTCGATAATGGCGCTGACCTTCTCCGTCAGGGAACGATCGGCCTGCGCATCCTGCCCCTGCGGGCGCTTAATCCAGCTCACCTGATTTAACATTTACGCGTCCTCCATCTGGCCGAGTTTGATTTGCGCCAGCAGCGCCAGGTGGTCATACACGACCCATTCATCAACAATTTTGCCGTTGACGATGTGGTAGTGCGACATGCCCATCACGAACAGTCGTTCTCCGGTCGGCTTGCCCAGTTCGCCGTAACCCAGGTGATGCCCTTCGATGATCCAGCGAACCGCCACTTTGACGCCGCCTTCATCGCACGGGTTGGAACAGATATGCTGCGGCAGCCACGCGCCGTCAGGGATCATCCCCACCAGCGCCAGCGTCTGATGGGTTACCGCCGCGGTGCCGTACAGCTCTTTCATCAGCGGGCCATGCCACTGCACGTTAGGGGCGTAAACCTCTTTGATTTTGCCGAACATCCGACGATTGTAGATCTCGTGCAGCCAGCGCAGACACTGCTCTTCCGTATCGGTGTGTGCAATGGATACATCGCACTCCATCTCCGGCGGATATTGTCCCAGCATGCGGCCATTTTCGCCGATGTCCATCACGCGGAAGCCTTTATCAAACTGCTCCTTTGCCATATTAAATGCGATTAGATCGGTATTCAGGCCAAGCTGTTTCATTAACGACATGTTGTCGCTGACCACCCACTCCCGGTAAATTTTATTCTCGTGGATCATGCAATCTGCCACGGTACGGGTAACGAAGGTGCGGTTGGTCGGCTTGCCTAAATGGCTGTGCTGGGTATGCCGCCCGCTTCCCGTCACCAGGTGAGAGGTATAAAAACCGTCAACATCATTTCCGTTCCAGATAACCTGAGTTGCCATGCCGCGCCGCTCCGGGAAGGCAATTAAACGCTGCAGCGTATCCTGTACCACCTGCTCACGGTTATAGAGTGTCCCCAGCGCGTTATACAGCACGCAGTTATGGGTATAGTGAGAATAAATTAAGCCGACATCGCGCTCGTCCCATATTTTATGGGTGCAGCGAACTATATAATCGACAATATCGGTATAGCAGTCATCAAAGCCGCGTAATGATTGCACGCGCGGTCTTTTTTCCGGTACCAGATCGACAAAATCACGACGCTCCACCTGTAATACAGGTTCCTCTTTCAGCGATTTCACGCTGCTTTTTTCGGGTACGGCTGGTGCTTTATTTGTTGCTTCGGTGGAAGACATATAAACTCCTGCTCTGTTTTCAGACAATAGGAACCCGCACCCGTAAGTGAGGGTGAATTAAACTCGATTATTTTCGGCAGCCAGAATAAGGGGGCTGCCGCCCCTGTTAATTCACTATTTGCGACCAGATCGCTAATTCATCGATCCCCAGATATTCACGGAAAATTAAACCATCACGTAATTCAAGCTGGCTGATACCGGTAATTGATATGGGTTTACGGGTTGGCGCACCAAATTTGCCGTAACCGTCATGCCAGGTTAATAACGACCAGCGCAGGGAAAGCCGAATCGGCTCGTTAGGATCTTTACGCACAATCAGATGATGGAGCTGCGTTTCGCTGTCGGCAAATGAAGCGCGGTAGCCAGAAAGCTGTGCGCCAATTTCCTGCTCACCGGTGCAGAGGCAATGACCCGGCGCGTAAAGCGTCGCCGCCGGGTGATAGAGACCGGGCACCACGCCACTGTTACCGCCCGCCCACATGGTTAAGTAGCGCTCAACGACGCCTGCCAGCGCCCCTTCTACGTCGTCGCCCTCGGGCCCGCCCGCCCAGCGGGCATCCAGCGTCTCGGCAGAGACCGCCTCCACGCCAAGCTGCTGGCGCATGGTCGCCAGGTTAAAGGCAAATTCGCGGATATCCAGCCCCAGTTGCGCCACAATCGCTGCACGATCCTGAAGCAGCCACTCCTGGCGTACGGCCCCATCAACACAGATGCGATCGGCCCAGGTGCGGACCCAGACATTTTTCCCGGTCGGCGGGCCAAAAAATCCCTCCCCCTGATGCTGAATGCGGGCTACGGTACGCTGAGCCGCATAGTACTCGTCCCCCGGGTTCTGGCTGCACAGAATATCCTCCGTCAGCACCGCTCGCTGCGGGAAGCTGTGCATCGCCTCAAGCGTCAGGCGCATAAACTGGGAAAGCTCATGCAGCTGTTTTTCAGGGGTAGTGAAAACCACCGGCGTGGCGTAAAAATCCGCCAGCTGGCCGATATCTTTCTGCTCCCACACCACGTGCGTCAGCGTCAAAATGAACTGCTGGATAGAGTCGAATTGAGGGCTGAAGCCCCGCAATCTGGTCATGTGCGCTCCTTAGACTGGAATAGCGTTAAACCATTGTTTTCGATAACGCCGCTGCGTGGGCGACGCGCCGAGTGGCGTATCACCAGCGTACCGGGCACCGTAATCTGTTCAGGCTCTATGGTTCCGCTGTCAATTTGCTTCATTAACAGTTCCACCGTGGCATCTACCATCGCGCCGACCGGCTGCGACGCCGAAGTCAACGCATAAGAGGGCCAGCCGGAAGGGCCGATGTCGTCATACCCGACAATGGAGACCTCCTCCGGAATGCGCAAACCAAACTCATAGCGCGCCACATCCATTACCGTGACGGCCATATGATCGTTGGCGACAAAGACCGCATCCGGCGCTGGCGACGCCGAAAACAGGGTATAAGCCGCCCGGGTGGTTTGCTGAGCGTCGTAATTCCCGTGCACCACCCGCACATCGGTGATGCCATGTTCTTCCAGCGTGGAGATGAACCCGTGCTGGCGGGCGATATTGACCGGGGAATCCGCCACGCCGCCCACGTAGGCAAAACGCTTGTGCTCCCCCGCCAGCAGAAACTCGGCAATCTGCCGCGCGGCCGCTTCGTTATTACTGTTGACGCTGGAGGCCATGCCACTCTCTTCGCTGCGGTTAAACAGCACTACCGGGATCCCGGCGGCAAGACACTCCTCGGACAACTCCAGCGACAGCGTCACCGAGGCCAGCACAATGCCATCCACCCGGTACTGCATAATCTGGTCAAAAATACGGTCAACGTTACCGTCCCGGTCGCCAACGAACAGCAGCAGGTGATAGTTCAGCGTATCCAGCTTTTGTGCCAGCGCCTCCAGCACCTGCGAGTAAAAGGGGTTATCAAAGTAAGAAATGACGACACCGATAATGCGCGAACGCGCCGTGTTGAGCGAACGGGCTATCGCATTCGGGCGATAGCCCAACTCGCGCGCCGCCTTCAGCACTTTTTCACGCGTTGCCGGTGAAATGCTGGCCCCCGGCGTGAACGTTCGCGACACCGCAGATTGCGATACCCCCGCCAGTTGAGCGACCTGTTGGGATGTGACTGCTGCAAAAGTCTTACGTTTCATTACCCCTGATTCCTTATCAACGTCCTGCCCATTTGCGCGTGCTTCAAACGCCTCAGCAAGTGGGTGTTTTTTATACTTACACCACCTTTGCATGCGTATGCAACACAAAAAATTAAAATTCTCACAACAAGATCGAGATCACTTTACAAACATGAAACCTTTTCGTAACTTCAAATCTTGAATACGTATGCAAAGAGTTTTCATACCGTCAATGGTACCGGAGAGAACAGGAGTCGCCCAAAGGATTGAACCGGTAAACGTCGTCCCTGACTGGTTATAACCCATTAATTCTTAAGAGGTTCAAAACCATGTTTCAAGCACTGTTACGCCGTCGGGAAGCCCGGCTCTTTTTCATCATCAGCATCCTGTTCTTTATCTGCATCCATAGCATTGATGCATTCCTGGCCCCCATGATGATCAACCAGGGCATTGAGCCACAGATCATGGGCATCATCATGGGCGCATCCGGGCTGGCAACCCTTCTGATACGCTTCCCGTTAGGCATTATTTCCGACGTGGTTAAAAGCCGCAGGATCTTCATCCAGATTGGCCTGCTGCTGCCAATTATCGCCTGGCCAATTGCCTGGCTTGAACCCAATGCCATTACGCTGTATCTGGCGAAAGCGGCAGACGGCGTCACGGCGGCGACATGGGTGCTGTACAACATCCTGTTCATGCGTTACTTCGGTCGCAACGAAGCCCCTGCCGCCGTCGCGCTGCTGGCGCTGGCAGGGCCCATCGGCGTGTTTCTCGGCAACTGTATTGGCGCGGTGCTGATTCACTATTTTGCCAATAACATCGCCTTTTTTGTCTCCTGCATCTCCGCCCTGGTGGCGCTGATCCTGACGACCCGCATTCAGGACGTGCACGACCCGGTGCAGGCCCCCACGCTTAAAGCCTGCATCACCGGCGCGCGCCAGCAGCTGGCCGACCGTTCCGTCTGGCTGATTGGCATCCTGGCGACCGTCGTCATTCTGGTGCCCTTCGCCACCCGGGACACCCTGACGCCGGTCTACGCCGAACAGCTCGGCGCCCGGGCGGGGATCCTCGCGGTGCTCGGAAACATCCACCTTCTGTTTTACGGACTGGCCATCGCCCTGTGCAGCTCGGTGTTTTATCAGCGCCTTGGGCTGGTAAAAACCGCCGTGCTCGGCATCGTTTTACAGGTGATCTCCACCTTCGGCATTCCCTTTACCAGCAATATGTACGTCATTTACCTGTGGCAGGCGCTGGCAGGTTTTTCGTTCGGTATGGCCTTTGCCGCATTTATGTCGCTCAGCGTAGTGAATACCTCGTCTGATGAACAATCCACGCGAATGGGACTATTCCAGACCATTTATTCCTGCGGCATGTTTGTCGGGCCGGTAATGATGGGCGTAATGATGCAACATATTAACCTGTCGTCCGGTTATATATTGATTGCCGCCCTTTCCGTTGTGGCCGCTATTGCCACGCCGCTGTCCGCTCGATGGGTATATGCCCGTAAAACGCAAACCTCAGCCCAATTATTAAAAAACGGTGCGTACGCCGCCGCGCCGGATCAATAACCCACTCTGAAGTAAACACCCTTTCCCGGTCTGCCGGGAGGACAACTGACATCTAAAAAAGGTAAGGAGAAGCGTGTGTCCTGGAAATTAAAAACCGGTAAATCTACCGAAGAGCGCCAGCAAGCCAACCAGCAAATAAGAGAAACGGTTGAGCAAATACTTGCAGATATTGAAAAACGTGGAAATAAAGCCATTCGCGAATTATCCATTAAATTCGATCGTTATGACCGTCAGGATTATCGTCTGACCCCCGCGGAGATCGACCGCTGCATAAAACAGTTAAGCCGCCAGGATATTCAGGATATTGAATTCGCCCAACAGCAGGTGGCGAATTTTGCCCGCGCGCAGAAAGAATGCCTGCGGGATCTGGAAATTGAAACGCGTCCCGGCGTTATTCTCGGGCATAAAAATATTCCGATTAACGCCGTGGGATGTTACGTGCCTGGCGGAAAATATCCCCTGCTCGCCTCCGCGCACATGTCGATTATCACCGCCAGCGTGGCGGGGTGCTCAAGAATTATCAGCTGTGCCCCGCCGTTTAACGGTCAGCCCGCCCCGGCGATTGTCGCGGCGCAAAAAATGGCTGGCGCAACGGAAATCTATGCCCTTGGCGGCATTCAGGCGATAGGCGCCATGGCGCTGGGCACGGACTCGCTGGCACCAGTCGACATGCTGGTCGGCCCCGGTAACGCCTTCGTCGCGGAGGCCAAACGCCAGCTGTTCGGCCGGGTAGGTATCGATCTGTTTGCCGGTCCGACGGAAACGCTGGTGATTGCCGATGACACCGTTGACGCGGAAATGTGCGCCACGGATCTGCTGGGCCAGGCCGAACACGGCGTCACCACCCCTGCCATCCTGCTGACGAACTCGCTCCAGCTTGCCAAAGAGACGCTCAGCGAAGTGGAACGGCTGCTGGAAAAGCTCCCTACCGCCGACATTGCCCGCCAGTCCTGGCAGGACTACGGGGAAATCATCGTCTGCGACAGCTACGAAGAGATGCTGCTGGAGGCAGATCGTATCGCTTCCGAACATGTTCAGGTGATGACCGACCGGGACGACTGGTTCCTGGCTAACCTGACCAATTACGGCGCGCTGTTCCTTGGGCCGCGTACTAACGTGGCCTACGGCGATAAGGTGATCGGAACCAACCACACCCTGCCGACGCAAAAAGCCGCACGCTATACCGGCGGCCTGTGGGTGGGCAAGTTCATGAAAACCTGCACCTTCCAGAAAGTCCTCAGCGACGAAGCCACCGCCGAAATCGGCAGCTATTGTTCGCGTCTGTCGCTGCTGGAAGGGTTCGCCGGACATGCCGAGCAGGCCAATATTCGCGTGCGCCGTTATGGCCAGACGGAGGTTCCCTACGCCACACCGGCCCCGGTCAGGGAAAAGGTGTAAGCCATGACGCTTTTGCAAACGCCCTCTTTCACCCTGCACGGCAAACGCGCGCTGGTAACCGGCGGGTCAAGAGGGATTGGCTTCGCTGCCGCCGTCGCCCTTGCACAGGCGGGCGCAGAGGTATGGATCGCCGCCCGGGGCCGCGAGGCGCTGGCGCATGCCGCAAGTCTGGCAGCGGAACACAGGCTCGCATTTCACCCGCTGGAGCTGGATATTACCGACGCTCAGGAGGTGGAGCGTGTGCTGGCGACATTGCCCACGCCCGACATTCTGGTGAACAGTGCCGGGCTGGCCCGCCACCAGCCGTTTCTTGAGGTGAACGAGGACAATTTCGATGCGGTGATGGCGCTTAACCTGCGCGCCACCTTTTTTGTCAGCCAGCGCGTGGCGCGCAGAATGCGGGCGGGCGGTAAGGGAGGGTCGATTATTCACATCTCATCGCAAATGGGACACGTTGGTGGCCCCGAGCGTAGCGTGTACTGTGCCTCCAAATTCGCGCTTGAAGGGTTAACCCGAACGATGGCGCTGGAGCTGGGCGATGCGGGGATCCGCGTTAATACGCTGTGCCCGACCTTCATTGAAACCGACCTGACGCGCCCGGCGCTTGCCGATCCGGCGTTCCGCCACTACGTGCTGGACAACATCAAGCTGCGCCGGTTAGGCAGGCTGGAGGACATTATGGGCCCGGTAGTGTTTCTCGCCTCAGATGCCGCCGGGCTGATCACCGGCAGTGCCCTGATGGTTGACGGCGGCTGGACGGCTACGTGAGGGATGCAATGGAATATCCGCTTCTGGACAATACCGATCTGCCACTGGTGCTGCTTGGTGGCACGCTTTGTAACGCCCGGCTCTGGCAGCCCGTCATTGAACGGCTGAATGTCGCAGCGGTGTCGTGTATTACGCTGACGGGTGCGGAGTCCGCGCCGCAGGCGTCACGGCGGTTATTAGAGGTTCTGCCGCCGCGCTTTCTGCTGGCAGGGTTTTCTCTCGGTGCCATAGTCGCGCTGCAAATGGCCGCCGACGCGCCAGAAAGAGTGAACGGGCTGACGCTGATTTCCGTTAATCCGTTGCCCGTTGCGCCAGACACCCTCGCTTCACGCCGGGAAGCGGTACGCACCGCACAGGCGCGGGGCCTGGCCGACTGGCTGGTCTCCTCGCTGTGGCAGAGCTATGTCGCCCCGTCACGTCTGTCCGATCGGATCCTGCAAGAGACTATTTGCCGAATGGCGCAAGAGTGCGGCATTGAGACCTTTGCCGGGCAAACGGAAATGGCCATTCACCGGCAGGACAACCGGACTGCGTTTAACGCCCTCTCCTGCCCCACATTACTTCTAAACGGCGCGCAGGACGTTATCTGCACGCCCCATCATCATCAGCTACTGGCCACAGGCAACGCGAACGTGACCAGACATACGGTGGAGGCTGGCGGGCATTTTATTCCGCTGGAAACCCCGGATGAGATCGCGCCGCTGCTGCGTCAGTGGATAACGGAGTGCATACAGTGCGCAAAAACAGTTTAAAGACCGCATTTCTGGAAAATACTCCCATCATAAACGGCTGGCTGGCGATCCCGTCCGGTTATAGCGCGGAAATTATGGGCCATCAGGGTTACGACGCCGTCACCGTCGATTTGCAGCACGGCATGATTGATTTTGCCAGCGCGCTGTCAATGCTACAGGCGCTATCGGCCACGCCTGCCGTGCCGCTGGTGCGGGTGGCAGATAACGATCCGGCGCAAATCATGCGCGTATTAGACGCAGGAGCCTACGGCGTAATCTGCCCGATGATCTCCAGCGCGGAACAGGCTCGCCGTTTTGTCGCTGCCTGTCGCTATCCACCGCTGGGTGTTCGCTCCTTTGGTCCGGCCAGAGGTCTACTCTACGGCGGCATTGATTATCCACAGCACGCTAACAACGAGATCCTGACGCTGGCGATGATTGAAACCCGCGAAGGGCTGGCTGATCTTGACGCCATCCTTGATACCGAAGGGCTGGACGGTGTGTTTATTGGCCCCAACGATCTCTCACTGACGCTGACCGGCAGCGCCAGCGCCGAATCCCAACATCCCGAAATGCTTGCTGCTATTGAGCGGGTGATTCACTGCTGCCGCCAGCAGCAGAAGATTGCCGGAATTTTCTGCACTTCCGGCGCGGCCGCCGCAGCGCGCATTGATCAGGGTTTTCAGTTTGTTACCCCTGCAAACGACGTTATGCAACTGGGTCGCGCCTCGCGTGAAGCCATTGCCCTCGCCCGCGGCAACGCTATCCCTACCACCGGTGCATCCGGTTATTAAAAGGAGAAATAATGAAAACCATCCATCTTACCCAGAGTCAGGCACGAACACGGTTAATCGCCCCCGAGGACATGGTTTCCTGTAATCTTGCTTTTATTGATTGCAAGCTACCCGGCTCGCATCTCAAACAAAACTATTCCTTCATCGGCCCGGGTGTAACCCAGTCCAGCGAGCAGGTCGTCAATATTCCCGAGCCGCACGGCTTTAACATTGGCGCGGCGGCTATGCCGAAAGGGGTGACGAATAATCTGCATCTGCATTTCACCGCCGAGGTGTTCCTGATCCATGAAGGAACATGGCGTTTTCGCTGGGGTGCCAACGGCGAGCATGAAGCTGAATTTAGCGCACCCACTATCCTTTCAATACCGACCTGGATCTTCCGCGGTTTCACCAACGTCAGTAAAGAAGAGACCAGCGGTATGGTGTTTACGGTGCTCGGCGGGGACAACACGGGCGGCATCATCTGGCATCCTTCCGTGCTGGCGGCAGCCAGCGAATACGGAATGTATTTGAGTAAAGACAACATGCTCATCACACAGGAAACCGGCGACCCGCGGCCTGACCCCGCCGCGCTGCTGACGCCGCTGTCAGAGGAATATATTGCCGGGCTGCGTGACTACAGCGTTGAGGAGATGCGCCAGCGTGCGGTAACCGGCGATGACCGCTGCTGGTCAGCCCAGGGACTGCTGGATTCGGTGCTGCCAGGACACGGCGGCGAAATTGCGCCGGTTATCGGTTTCGGCATTTCACAGGATCGGGATTCCGCTCCCGCTATCGTGAGCCCGCACGGTTTTTCCGTCGAATGGCTGCGTCTCGCCGAGGATCACGTTGTGGGCCGCCATCTCTGCCCGGATATTCAGGTCATTATGGTCTTTAAAGGCCAGCTGGAGATCACCTGGAACGAGGCGGGCGAAGAAGTGAGCGTTATCGCTCCGGAACGTTCGGTGATCTCTGTTCCGGCAAACAGCTGGCGTCGCTACCGCGCGGTTGACGGCAAAACGGAGTTTATTCTGACGACCCGCGGCGATCAGCGTAAGCGCCTCTACTGGGATGAAGCGATCCTGCAACAGGCGAGAGAACACAATCGCTGTCTCGATCCCGATGGCTACGTGGCGGATGCCGACATCCTGCCTGCCACGGCCCGTCGGGCCGGTGCGATACAGGAGAAATGGCAGGCGAATGCCTGACTGAGCTTATACTCGTCATCACGATACTGGCGCAGACTGTTCACTGCGCCATTGTGGTTATCAACATACCGCCCCTCACCGGGCCTTCTTAAACGTCAACATTATCCGACCATCCTCTTCTCCAGAACGGTGATATTTTTCCCTGCAACGTTTTCCACCGTGAAATTATCGACATACAACAAAATGAGTTTCAGTCCTCTGCCGCTTTCAGCCAAAAGAGAGGCATCGAAGGTCGCGTCGTCACGCACCGCCACGAGACGTTCAGCGGGAAATTCATCGCCATCGTCCGTAAAACGCAGCGTCGCGTCCGAGACGGTAGCGATGAACTCCACGGTGAAGCAACGTTCCGGATCCTCATGTAGCGCATGACGAATAATGTTGGTAGCCGTCTCACAGGCGGCGAGATCGAGCGCAAAGCGCCAGTCATCGCTGACGGATAGCGAGGCCATCTGGCTCTCAAGCCATGCCGCAAGCGGCGAGACTGAAGTTAACGTGGCGGGAAAAGAGATGTGGTTAGCCACAGTCAACTCACTGATTTAGCTGCGCAAGTGCCGTTGCGCGATCCGGGCAGATGCGAAATATGCGATCCATACGGGTCAGGGTAAACATGTTGCGTATACCGGGGTTCAGCGCACATAACATCATTTCACCTTTACCGTTCATCATTTTCAGCAGGGAAACCAGCGCACCAAGGCCGCTACTGTCGATAAAATCGATTTTGCTGAAATCGACTATCAGGGATTTACGATCTTCCCCAATCTCCCTGGCAATGGCTTCCTTAAATCCCGCCGCCACCGAGGCGTCCAGTCGGCGCACCGATGGGGTCATAATGTTTACCTCGCTCAACCGGTCTGTATCAATGTTCATCGTTTACTCCTGTACGCTCAATTACTAATAAGGAAACATCATCGGCCATGGCCTGCTGTTCACGACATTCTCCGCTGCGCCAGCGTATAAGATGCTGTGCAAACTGCGGTAAGAGCTGTTCCAGCGCTAGCGTGACATCACTCTGAAGCCGACGCTGCAAACGCGCCTGACCAAACTGTTCGTTATCAGGGTTCTCACACTCGGTAATACCATCGCTAAACAGGCAGAGGCGATCACCCGGTGCCAGCGAGAAGCTCACGTCTGTCCAGCTGAGATCCGGCATCAAACCTACCGGCGCACCGCCTTCACCGACCGTCCTGACCTCGCCACCAGGGTTCACAATGAACGGTGTAGGATGCCCGGCCTGGCACAGCTTGCCTTCGCCTGTCGCCAGGTCGATAACGCCGTAAATCATGGTGAAATAACTCATTATCTCAGCCTCTTCGCTGCAAAAGCGACCGTTCAGGATCCGAACGACTTCTGCAGGGGACGCAACATCGCTCTCGTCCGCAAACAGAAAACGCTCTACCGCCCTGCCATGCAGAAACTGACGGGCAACAGCAAGTGACATCATCGCCGCACCGACGCCGTGCCCCGACACATCAACACAGTAAAATCCCAGATGGTTGTCGAGAGGGAAGACATTGAAAATATCGCCCGATACCCAGGCTGACGGCAGGAAAATCCAGTCGGCAAAATAATCCCGGTAGCGCAGCTGATGCGCGGGCAGAACCGACTGCTGGATCCGTGCCGCCACCTCAAGGTCTTGCTCTATCTGCCTTAACGCCTCGCTGAGGCGCGCATTACGCGCAGCAAGCGTGGCTTCAAGGGACAAAACCCGTGCCCCCGCGTGCAATCGCGCCCGTAGCTCACTCTGCTCGACTGGCTTATTGAGAAAATCATCCGCACCGGCGTCAAAACCCACCGTCAGATCGCCCGGCTCTTCGCGCGCGGTAAGCAAAATTACATAAACATAATGTCCGAACTGGCGGCTGCGAACCTCCCGGCACAATGTCAGGCCATCCATTTCCGGCATATCCCAGTCGCTAATCACCAGGCTGACGGGCTGGTTTTCAAGGATCTCAAGCGCGGCGACGCCATTCTCCGCCTCGTAGACGATATACCCCCACTGCGTCAGCATACGGCTAAGCAGGCGACGATAAACCAGTGAATCTTCAACTATCAGGACGTGCTGGGACAACATACGCCCTCCTATAGCGGTAAGAACCAGATGACGCTGACGGTGCCTTCCCGGAATTTACCGCTGCCGCTCTGGTGGCCGGGGTAACGGGTGCCGGAGTAGTTTGCATACTGAACAGAGAATGAACCTGGCGTATAACCCGCATAGCCAAAGCTATAGCTGTAGTCGCCGTTCCAGGGCTGCTGCTGGCTGCTGTCCGGAAACCAGAACGCCGTGGCGCGTACGAAAAAATGCTGCTTAAAGGTATAACCACACCCGCCCAATACCACGTTCTTGTTTTTGCGGATATCGTTGCTGTCCAGATCGTAATAGCGCGGAACCCAGCTGTAGCCCATCTGGCAAATGATGGAGTCGCCTTTGTTGATCAGAAGCGTGTTCTCTACGGGCTTCGGCAGTGAAAATTTATACGCCAGCGTCACGGCCCCCTGCTCAAAATAGGTGTGACGACGGGTTCCTGACGTCCAGAAGCGGTTATCCCCGTAATTACTGTAAACCAGGCTGACCGTGTTGGCATGCCAGTCGTCATAGCCAAAGCTGTAGCGAAAATCGGCCGTGTAGCGGCTGGTGTCCGTCACCGGTAACCTCGATGTCACGTTGGCAAACCAGTAGCTGTAGGGTGAGTATTGCAGGCTAAGATTGAGCGTCTGGTTGTATTTTCTTTTCTGATCTGCGCTGTCCGAGCTGTTCGGGATGGTCATCCACTGCTCTTTCAGGCCGGAACTAAAGCTCAGCGCGCCAGAGAAAACGTCTTCATTCCCTGAAAACAGACGTCCCCAGCGGCTGGTGAACACGCCAGCCTGCACCGGCTCACCGTTCTTGTCACGTAGCGATTCCGCATCGTCCTTCGGCGCAGCCTCAGCCCCAGTGGCAACGCACAATAGTGCGCAGGTCAGCAAAAATTTATCCCGCATCTGCCCTTCCTTAGTTAGGTATCCAGCGCGCGGCGACATTATATTTCGCCATCAGCCACAGCACGCCCAGCGTCGCCGCGTGAATGAAGGTGTTCACAGCCCAGTCATGGCGCCACAGATCGAACGTAACGAACTGGCTTACCAGGAATACGACGTAGACGTGCAAAATAAAGGTATAAAGCGAATGCTGACCCAGGGGGATAAGAAACCAGCCCGCGAAGCGATACAGGGGCAGCCAGTACCAGGTCAGCAGCAGATAGACCGTCACCATCAGGCTGATATCGTTAAGCACCCTGATGGGTCCCAGGCCATTTTTCGCCGCCCAGGTATGGTAAAAAGCGTTAAAGTCCTCGGGTGAAAGACTGTGCATGAGCAGCGCGGGCGGCATAAACGGGTTGGTATGGTTCTGGGCAATAAAGCCAAGAATCAGCGCAATCATCACCAACGCCACGAGCACTACCTTACCGGCGGGCGTGCGGGCAAAGGAGATCAACTCCTCTTTGTACCAGCCGCTGCACATTCCCAGCACAAAAATAAACTGCCAGGCCAGCAGCGGAAACGCGAATTCAAACTGAGACGGCGTAACCCGCACCGGCCACACCTGCCAGCAGCCGTAAACGAGTAACGATAGACCCAGCAGCCAGTAGACGTATCCTTTCTGAAGCATTCCCAAAAACAGGGGGCTTAACAGCAGAAGAAAAATATAGAGCCCCAGGATTTGCGTTTGATGAGGGCCAATTTGCAGGTAGAGGACAATGTTAAACCAGGTTTCTTTAATTTGCGGCGTCACCGGATACAGTGACCAGGTTGTCCCCGAGTAACGATCGGTAAAATGGGTAACTTCAAAGACGTTAATAAACGGAAGATATCCTAACAGTAAAAATGAAAGAATAATGATGATATTTACGCGATATATTTTCCACGCGCGCAGATAAAGCCCCCAGGATATAGTCAACAATACCGCTTTTTGCAATCTGACACGGTTTAACATTCCCAGCATAAATCCGGAAAGGATGACAAAACCCTCGGCACCAGTGACCAAACCAAATCTTTCCCAGGTAAATATATTAAATATCGACATCACTTCCGTGTGCGCCACCACCATCATCACTAACGCGATACCGCGCATAAAATCAATACGTAAATCACGTTTATCCGCCAGGGCGTAACGCCATGTTGTTGGTTTGTCAGCATCTTTTTTTATAAGCACAGGCGCAATCTGGCTCATGGGGCGTCGCGTTCTCCATGCTAAAAAAGTTTCTTGTATTTTACTTAGATAGCGTAAAGAAAAGCATCTGGCAATGTTTGGAAGATCTTCCGATATTATTAAGCGTGGTTAACAATTAATTAAGCAGATGTAAATAATCGACTATTAACACCTCTGGAATTATTTCCCCCACGTTCTACACTTACTTTACTTTTTGTTTGCGGACGTGATTTTTTCGTTTTGCGATCCCTGTCGGTAACGGGTCTGTTATTAATATCTATCGTGGAAACAGGATATCCTTCTGTATGGATTTTTATTTTACCCGTTTTGAACATCGCCAGCCGCCTGAACCGCTTAAGACACCGCGCTGGATAATGCTAACATGGCAGGTATTGGCGGTTGCTGCGCTGATTTTAGGCGCTAATTATCTTTACTGGCGCTGGACAGCCTCCTTAAATACCGACGCGCTGTGGTATGCCATTCCGCTGGTGCTGGCTGAAACCCTGGCCTGGATCGGCACCGTGCTGTTCACCATTAACCTGTGGAAAGAAGAAGATCCGCCGCAAAATCCCCCGCCGGTTGAGATCAATGATTGCCTGCGCCCCGAAGACGCGGAAGCATCAAGACCCATAAAGGTCGATCTCTTTATCGCAACCTATTCAGAAGATGTAGAGCTGGTCAGGCTTTCTATTCGGGACGCCATGAAGATGGATTACCCCTTCCCGCTGGACTACAGGGTACATGTGCTCGATGACGGCCGACGCCCGGAGATGAAAGCCGTCTGCGATCGGGAAGGCGCCAACTACATCTCCCGCCAGACAAATATTGGCTTCAAGGCCGGTAATTTGCGAAACGGACTTGAGCAAACCGACGGTGATTTCCTGATCATTTGCGATGCCGATACCCGTGTCTTCCCCACCCTGCTCAGCCACACGCTGGGCTACTTTCGCGACCCTGACGTAGCCTGGGTTCAGACACCGCAGTGGTTCTTCGACCTGCCGGAGGGGGAAAACCTCGCACGCTGGCTTGGGCGAAAAGCAGGCAAAACGGGATACGGGCTGGGATGGCTCGCCCAGAAGTTCGTCGGGCCAGTGACCATCGGCCGCGATCCCTTTTTTAACGATCCGCGCATGTTTTATGATGTGATCCTGCGCCGGCGAAACTGGGCCAACGCTGCCTTCTGCTGCGGTGCGGCCTCTGTACACAGGCGCGAAGCGGTGATGCAGGCGGCGCT
>NZ_JABMCU010000098.1:0-16925 GCF_013179605.1 Enterobacter sp. CM29
CAGGCCAATGCCGGACCCGGCGGCATCGCCCACGTTATCCAGCCGATGAAACGGCAGCATGGCCTGGGAGATCTGGTCTTCGGCAATACCCGGTCCGCTGTCCTCCACGCTCAGCTCAACGGCATCGTTATCCATGCGCAGGTACACCGTCACGATGCCCTGCTCCGGCGTGTATTTGATCGCGTTCTCCAGCAGGTTAGCGCAGAGTTCGCCCAGCAAAACGTCATCCCCCTCAATCATTACCGGCTGCTGTACGCCGTCATAACCGAGATCGATACCCTTGCTGCGCGCCTGCGCCAGCCGCGAAAAGCAGCAGTTTTGCACCACCTGTACCAGATCGACAGGGGCAAACTGTCGCTCCCCCTGCTCTTTCCGCTTCACCGCCGAAAGCTGTAAAAGCCTTTCCGTCAGCACGATGGTGTTATCCAGCGTAACGTTCATTGCCCGTAAGCTTTCCTGCCACAGCGCCGGATCGTTACGCGTCAGAGCAACGGATACCTGCGTTTTTAGCACCGCCAGCGGCGTTTTGAGCTGGTGTGAGGCATCGGCATTGAAGCGCTCCTGCCGCGAAAGTACGCCGCGCAACCGGTCGATGTAACGGTTAAACGCCACAATCAGCAGCCGCGTTTCCGACCAGGGCAGCAGCTCCGGCAGCGGGGCCAGCAGCCCGGGCTCACGGCGCACCATCAGCGAAGAGAGTTGCCGCATTGGGCGCAGCACGCGGCGCAGCAGCCAGGCGGTCAGGACCAGCGTCAGCAGCACCAGCAGCCCCTGCGACACGAGTGAGGAAAACAGCAGCTGTGTGGCCAGATAGCGCCGCGACTGCAACGTTTCTGCGACGTAAATTTCCGCCATCCCGAACACGTTATCTTCGTTAACCGGCTGGAGCAGCTTCGCCACGCGGATCGCCTGCCCGCGATACTCGGTATGATAAAACCACGCCAGCGCCGGATAGTGAGTGGTGCGCGACGTGGAGGGAGGCATATTTGGCAGATCGTCATAGCCGGAGATCGTCCGCCCGTCAGGGTCAACCACCTTGTAGTAGAGGCGATCGTTCATGTTCAGCTCAAAGCTGTCGAGCACGACCCAGGGCACGTTCACCAGCAGCTTGCCCTTGTGCACCACCAGCCGCTCAGACACGGTGCGCGCCGAGGATAACAGCGTACGGTCATAGGCCTGCGTCGCCGCCTGTAGCGCGCTAACGTAGCTGTTAAAGGCTGACAGCCCCCATAACAGCAGCAGCGGCAAACCCAGAAAGAGCAAAAGTTGCAGGTAAAGCGACTGCGGCTTAACCCACTTCATCGCCGCACTCCAGCACGTAGCCCAGTCCCCGGAGGGTGGTGATCCGCACGCCGCTGCCGGTCAGCTTCTTACGCAGGCGGTGAATATAGAGATCGATACTCTCGGGGCTGACGTCGTCGTTCAGGCTGAACACCTGGTCGAAGAGCTGTTGCCGGGAGACGGGACGGGTCCGGCGGTGCATCAGCACCTTCAGTAAAGAGAGCTCGCGCGGCGTGAGGGAAAGGGGTTCATCGCGCAGCAGAAAAAAGCCTTCATCATCGTACTCCAGCTCTCCCAGCCGCTGGCGCTCCTGAGTTCGTCCTTCACTGCGGCGCAGCAACGCGCGCAGGCGGGCATCAAGCTCCTCCAGCTCGAACGGCTTCGGCAGATAGTCATCCGCCCCGGCATTCAGCCCTTTCACCCTGTCTGCCACGTTGCTGCGGGCGGTAAGAAACAGCACCGGCAGCGTCTGCCCGCGCTTTCTCAGACGATGCACCACTTCCAGCCCGTCGAAGCCGGGCATGCCGATATCAAGGATCGCGACGGCATAGTTTTCCCCCTGTAAAAGGTGATCGGCCGCCCGTCCATCGTTGACGCAATCCACGGCAAATCCGTTTTGTACCAGCGCTTTCTCCAGCCAGTGAGCCAGCTCACGATTATCTTCCGCCAGTAAGAGACGCATATCACATCCTGTAAAGTTGGTGTCGCAGTGAAAGGGAAATGAAAGGTTATTGTTTTAACAATCACGCAACGGAACCGCTACACGGTGGTTCACATAATCAGAAAAAAGACACCCGTACTCGTACTCCCGGTTCTCCGGCGTGAGGATAAACGATGAAAAAACAATTACTTTCTACCCTTGCTGCAAGCGCATTGCTGTTGAGTGCCTCTGTCGTCCAGGCGCAGGACACCCCGTCCCGCACCGAGTGTATCGCCCCGGCCAAACCCGGCGGCGGCTTCGACCTGACCTGTAAGCTGATTCAGGTCAGCCTGCTGGAGACGAAGGCCATTGAGAAACCGATGCGCGTCACCTACATGCCCGGCGGCGTGGGCGCGGTAGCCTATAACGCCATCGTCGCCCAGCGCCCTGCTGAACCCGGCACCGTGGTGGCCTTCTCCGGCGGCTCGCTGCTGAACCTGTCGCAGGGGAAATTTGGTCGTTATGACGTGAATGACGTGCGCTGGCTCGCCACCGTGGGCACCGATTACGGCATGATCGCCGTTCGCGCCGACTCCCCGTGGAAATCCCTGAAAGATCTGCTGACCGCCATGGAAAAAGATCCGAACAGCGTGGTGATTGGCGCAGGCGCCTCTATCGGCAGCCAGGACTGGATGAAAGCCGCGCTGCTGGCGCAGCAGGCCAAAGTAGATCCGCACAAAATGCGTTACGTGGCCTTTGAAGGCGGCGGTGAGCCGGTGACGGCGCTGATGGGCAATCACGTGCAGGCAGTATCGGGCGATCTCAGCGAAATGGTGCCCTACCTGAGCGGGGATAAGATCCGCGTGCTGGCGGTCTTCTCGGAAAACCGTCTGCCGGGCCAGCTGGCAGACGTCCCAACCGCCAAAGAGCAGGGTTATAACCTGGTCTGGCCGATCATACGTGGCTTCTTCGTCGGGCCAAAAGTGACCGACGCCGAGTACCAGTGGTGGGTGGATACCTTCGCAAAACTTCAGCAAACCGAGGAGTTCAAAAAACAGCGCGATCTGCGCGGGCTGTTTGAGTTCAACCTGAACGGCAAGCAGCTGGACGAGTACGTGAAAAAACAGGTGAATGACTATCGCGAACAGGCGAAAGCCTTTGGTCTTGCGAAATAACCGGAGGCGCTATGAGCGATCGCATTTTTGCCGGGATATGGCTGCTGCTCTGCATTGGCGGCCTGTTCGTCGCCTGGCAGATCCACAGCGAATACAGCTATGAACCCGTGGGGCCACGCCCCTTTCCCGTCGGCATTGTTGGCCTGATGCTGCTCTGTTCGGTGGCCCTGCTGCTGCGCCATCCGGACACCGTGGAGTGGCCGCCACGCCGCACGCTGCAACGTCTGCTGGTAATGGTGATTGTTCTGCTGATGTACGCGTGGGGCTTTGAGTGGCTCGGCTTCCCGATCGCCACCGCCCTGCTGACGATGGTGATTGGCATACTGTTTAACGCCTCGCTGCCTGCGGCGGGGATCTCCGGGGTCGTACTGGGCATTTTACTCTGGTACGCCTTCGACCGCCTGCTGGACGTGACCCTGCCGCTCGGCGCATGGTTTAACTAACGGAGCACGCTATGGATACCTGGATCTATCTCTCTCAGGGGTTCGCGGTAGCGATGACCCCGGAAAACCTGGTGATCGCCCTGATCGGCTGTTTCGTCGGGACGATCGTTGGCCTGCTGCCGGGCCTTGGGCCTATCAACGGCGTGGCGATTTTACTGCCGCTGGCCTTTGCGCTGCACCTGCCTGCGGAATCGGCGTTGATCCTGCTGGCGACGGTTTATATCGGCTGCGAATACGGGGGGCGTATTTCCTCGATACTGCTTAACGTTCCTGGCGATGCCGCCGCCATTATGACCGCGCTGGATGGCTATCCGATGGCACAGCAGGGACGCGGCGGCGTGGCGCTCTCTATTTCCGCCGTCAGCTCGTTCTTTGGCTCCCTGATCGCCATTGGCGGCATCATCCTCTTCGCCCCGGCGCTGGCCCAGTGGTCGCTGGCGTTTGGTCCGGCCGAGTATTTTGCCCTGATGGTATTCGCCATCGCCTGTCTCGGCAGCATGATGGCGCAGAATCCGCTGAAGTCGTTTTTGTCTGCGTTGATTGGCCTCAGTCTGGCCACCGTCGGCGTGGATGCCAACACCGGGGTTTATCGCTTTACCTTCGACAGCGTTCACCTGTCCGACGGCGTGCAGTTCATTGTCGTCGTGATTGGCCTGTTCTCTGTCTCAGAAATCTTACTGATGCTGGAACATACCAGCAGCGGGCAGACGCTGGTGCGCAAAACCGGCCGCATGCTCTTTAATGCCAAAGAGGGGGCACAGTGTGTGGGTGCTACCCTGCGTTCGTCGGTGATTGGTTTCTTTGTCGGCATCCTGCCCGGCGCGGGGGCGACCATCGCCAGCGCCATCACCTACATGACCGAGAAAAAGCTGAGCGGCAACAGCGACAGCTTCGGTAAGGGCGATATACGCGGCGTGGCGGCGCCAGAGGCAGCCAATAACGCCTCGGCCTGCGGCTCGTTTATCCCGATGCTGACCCTCGGCGTGCCGGGCTCCGGCACCACGGCGGTGATGATGGGCGCGCTGACGCTCTATAACATCACCCCGGGTCCGGCGATGTTTACCGAGCAGCCCGATATCGTCTGGGGCTTGATTGCGGCGCTGCTGATCGCCAACGTGATGCTGCTGGTGATGAACATCCCGCTGATCGGGCTGTTCACCCGCATGCTGACCATTCCCCTGTGGTTCCTGGTCCCGGCCATCGCCGCCGTCTCTGCGGTTGGGGTGTACGCGGTGCACAGCACCACCTTCGACCTGGTGTTAATGGTGCTGCTCGGCGTGCTGGGCTACATTCTGCGCAAGATGCACTTCCCGATGTCGCCGCTGATTTTAGGGTTTGTATTGGGGGAAATGCTGGAGCAGAACCTGCGCCGCGCCCTCTCCATCAGCAATGGCAACATGGCGATCCTGTGGGAGAGCAGCGTGACGAAGATCCTGCTGGCGATGGCGATCATGGTGATTGTCGTGCCGCCGGTGCTGCGCTGGATGCGTCGACGCCAGCAGAAACCGCAGCCGGATATCGGCTGATTAGCCCCTCAACAGGGCATTGACCCACTGCCTTAACGCCTGGCGGGAAATCTTTATCCCGCCATTTTTCAGTTCTGACGGCAGCGCCAGCCAGTGTACCGGCTGCTCAAAGCGTGCCAGCCTGCCCTGAACCCACTCCGGCAACAACGTGATATCCGTGCCCGGCTCACATTCCACTACCGCCACCGGGCGTTGCCCGTATTCGGCGTCATCCAGCGGGACGATAAACACCTGGCTAACCTGCGGATGTGAGACGATAACGCGCTCCAGCGCTTCCGGCTGGATCCCTTCTCCGCCGCTGAAAAAGAGATTGTCCATTCGGCCCAAAATGGTCAGGCGTCCGTCATGCCACTCGCCGCGATCGCGGGTGGCGAACCAGCCCTGCTCGTTGACCAGCGGCAGTAAGGCGCCGTCTCGCCAGTAGCCCGCCGCCATGCTTTCCGCCCGGATCCAGACTTCACCGTTCACCACCTGAAGGTCTCTGCCCGGCAGCGCGCTGCCCACGTCCGGCGCGCCGTCGGCCTCTTTGGCGCAGACGGTGGAGGCGAACTCGGTCAGACCGTAGCCGCAGAACGTGCGGATCCCCTGCTTGCGCGCCTGTTCGGTCAGCTCAACGGGGATTTCCGCCCCGCCGAGCAGCACGGCTTTCAGCGCAACGGGATGGTGTGAATTGAGCAGCCGCCACAGCTGCGTCGGCACCAGCGAGGCGTGGGTACAGCCCTGCAGGGCCTGCTCCAGCGGCTGTTTTTCACGCACGGTGAGACGGCCTCCGCCCTGCAACCAGCGCCACAAAATCCCCTGACCGGAGACGTGAAACAGCGGCAAGGACAGCAGCCAGTCGTCATCACCGCCATAAGGCATCAGCGACAACACGCCTTTTGCGCTGGCAAGGTGGGCGGCACAGGTGTGCACCGCCGCTTTTGGCAAGCCGGTGGAGCCGGAGGTGAGCGTCATCGAGGCCAGCCGTTCTGCCTGCCACGTCACGCCGCCCTGCCCCTCACCCTCTCTTAATGCCAGCGCGGGCAGACCGTCATACTCACCGTTAAGCACCAGCGCAAAGCGCAGGGTCATCTGCGGCAGGAGGACGTCCAGCAGCGGACGGGGAAGCTGAGGGTTCACCGGCAAAATGCGGGCGCCGCACTGAAGCAGCGCCAGCCAGGCCAGCAGGGTCTGCGGATGGTTGTGGGCGAGGAGCATCACGCCGTCCCCGTCCCTGACACCCTGAGACTGAAAACCGGCTGCCAGACGATCGATACGCTCGCCCAACTGTGACCAGTTGAGCGTTATATCGTCTAAACGCAGCGCGGGTGTATCGGCACTCCTGGAGCGCCAGTGCCGCCACGGCCAGTCGGTAAAAGTCATTGCAGCGGCTCCAGCGTCCCGACATCGAGGCACGGCAAGGTGCTGTCCGGCCACTGGCGAATCAGCTGGGCCTGCATCAGGTTTAGCGTATCAAGACCGGGAACGGTGTCCGGCGTTAACCATGCAGCGATGCGCGCCAGTTGCGTCAGCCCGAGGCTGGATTCGATGGATGAACTGATCACCGCCGTCAGCCCTGCGGCATGGGCCGCCGCAACCTGCTCGCGCACCTTGTCGAGGCTGCCGGTCAGCGTTGGCTTAATGACCACGGCACCGACGCCCGGCTCGGCGGCAAACGTAAAACCGGCTTCGCGCAGGCTCTCATCCCAGGCAATGGCAATGCCGGTTTCCCGGGCGAAGGCGCGAGAGTCGTCGCGCGTTTTGCACGGCTCTTCGAGAAACGCGATGCGGTTGCGGTACGCCGGGTTGACGTACTTCGCAAACTGCTGCGCCCTGAGCGGCGTCCAGGCGCGGTTGGCGTCCAGGCGCAGGTGCAGATCGGGAATGGCTTCCAGTAACAGGTTAACCACCATCCCGTCGCGCACCGCTTCGTACAGGCCGACCTTAATTTTCGCCACCTTCTCGCCAGGCATCCCGGAGAGCAGCGCGAAAAGTTCATCCGGATCGCCGGAACAGAGCGGCGCGGCGCGATAATTCGCCGCATCCGGCAAACGGCCGTCCAGCTCTGCCAGCGCGCAGCTGATGCCGAACGCGACGGAAGGAACGTCCGGCAGCGACGGATCTGCCCCCTCACGCCATTCGTGCGTCCAGGCCATCAGCGCCGCCTGCGCCTCATCCAGCGTTTCCAGGCTAAAGCCCGGAAGCGGGGCGATTTCACCCCACCCTTCCCGCTCGCCCTGCCGGAGATGCACGAAAAAGCCATCACGGGTTTTTAACCGCCTTTCACGCAGTACCACGCCCGCGTCCATCGGTATCTGCCAGCGGTAAACCTGCGCGCGACGCATTACGGGTTCCGTTTGTATTTGCTGAAGTCTGGCTGGCGTTTTTCGTTGAACGCGTTGCGCCCTTCCTGACCCTCTTCGGTCATATAGAACAGCATGGTGGCGTTACCCGCCAGCTCCTGAAGTCCCGCCTGACCGTCACAGTCGGCGTTGAGGGCCGCTTTCAGGCAGCGCAGCGCCATTGGGCTGTTTTGCAGCATTTCGCGACACCAGCGCACGGTCTCTTTTTCCAGATCGGCGATCGGCACCACGGTGTTAACCAGCCCCATGTCCAGCGCTTCCTGGGCGTTGTACTGACGGCACAGGAACCAGATTTCGCGGGCTTTTTTCTGGCCGACAATGCGCGCCATGTAGGACGCCCCCCAGCCGCCGTCGAAGGAGCCAACTTTCGGGCCAGTCTGGCCGAAAATGGCATTTTCCGCCGCGATAGTCAGGTCACACATCATGTGCAGCACGTGACCGCCGCCGATGGAATAACCTGCCACCATCGCAACCACTGGTTTTGGACAGGTGCGGATCTGGCGCTGGAAATCCAGCACGTTCAGGTGGTGCGTGCCGGCATCATCCTGGTATCCGCCGTAGTCGCCGCGGACTTTCTGATCGCCGCCCGAGCAGAAGGCTTTCTCCCCTTCCCCGGTGAGGACGATGACGCCGATGTTGTCGTCGTAGCGTGCATCCGCCAGCGCCTGGATCATCTCTTTTACGGTCAGCGGACGAAACGCGTTGCGTACCTGTGGACGATTGATGGTGATTTTGGCGATACCATCGGTGGATTTGTGGTAGCGAATGTCGGTGTAGCCTTCGGAGCAGTCCTGCCATTCAACCGGCGCGTAAAGCATGTTTTCATCAGGATAGATCATAGCGTGTCCTTTGTTCGATAACGCAGTATCTGAGCCAGACTCGCGGCAACCGCTTCCGGGTTGTCCCGGTGGGCGTTGTGTCCGGCATGAGGGATAGCATGACGCATGGCGTTAAGTTCAGCAGCGATGGCTGCAAACTTCCCGTCACGTTCGCCATAGAGATAGTCGAAAGAAAAATCACGCGCGGTGAGCGCGGGACGTAAATCAGGCTGAACGGCAAGCGAGGTGGCTTCCAGCATCTCAGCCAGCCTCGGGCCGTTGTTCCGGCTACGCAGCGCGATCAGCGCGTTGCGCTGTTCATCCGTAAGGGAGGTAAAGACCGGCTGTTGATACCAGTCGGCAAAGACGGCTTCAAGCGGCTCACTGCGAAAACGTGACGCCCAGCGGCGGTCCGAGGTCAGCCGCGCCTGGCGCGCCTCGACGTCTTGCAGCCCAGGGTGTCCACCTTCCACAATCACCCCGTCTAACCCCGCAGGATGCTGGCAGGCATGGAACATCGCAATGCGGCCACCGAGAGAGTACCCTACCAGCCAGTAATTTAGTATGTTGTAACTAATTAAGGTATACGTGAGCAATTCACTTACCTCTGCAAACCCCGTCACGCCCGTATCCGCTGAACCACCGTGCCCGGGCAGGTCAAGGTAGAGCCTGGGGTAGTCATGCAGCGACGCCCCAACGGTCTGCCACTCACGACAGTCGCCGGAAAAACCGTGCAGGAAAACCAGCCAGGGGTAGCCTGGTTTTCCGGGCTGAGTGACGCCAGCGAGGATCACAGGTGACTCACCTGCGCCAGCAGATGTTGCAGCTTCTGCGCGCCGTCAGAATCGTTTACCACCAGCTCAATCAGCGTCGCGCCAGGCTGCCGCCAGGCGGTGTTCAGCGCCGTCTCCAGCGCGTCCCAGTTTTCCGGGCGATGGTACTTCAGGCTGAACATGGCGGCGGCGTGTTCGAACTGCACGTTTTGCGGCATCAGATAGAAGCGCTCACGTTCGCTTTGCGGCGTCGGCAGCAGGGAGAAAATCTGTCCGCCGTTATTGTTAACAACAATCAGCACGAACGGAGCCGACGCCTGACGCAGGAGCGCCAGCGCGTTGAGATCGTAGAGGGCTGAGAGATCCCCCACAATCGCCAGCGTGGATTTTGCGCTGGCCCGCTGTACGCCAGCGGCGGTGGAGATCAGCCCGTCAATGCCGCTCGCGCCCCGGTTGCTGTATACCGGATAACCCGCGGGCAGCTGCGAAAAGGCGTCAATCAGGCGCACCACCAGGCTGTTACCGACAAAAAGTTGCCCCTGCTCGGGAAGATATTTGCGGATACGGTGCGCCAGCCCGGCTTCACTGAACTCCTCGCACTGCGCTTTGGTGAGTTCCCACGCCTGACGCGACAGCGCCGGGATCTCCACCGCCCAGGGTTTGCGTTTTTCCGCCGGATGCAATTCCAGCCAGCTGTCAATATCGCTCACCAGGCGGCGACCGCGATGGTGCGCCGGGTCAAGGCGTCCTTCGAGCGGATCCACCAGCCAGTACTCTTCTGGCGTACAGGTGGCCTGCCACTGGAGCAGTCGCTTGCCCGTCAGGCTCGAGCCCAGCTGGACGACAATTTGCGCCTGCGCCAGCTCGGTGACCGCTTTCGCGTTCCCCAGCCAGAGGTCAGCGCAGGGCAGCGGCTGGCCCGTCTGGGAAAGCACGTCACCAATCAGCGGCCAGCCAAGCGTTTGTGCCCACTCCGCCGCCAGCTTGCCTTCCGCCGCACTCATCCGCCCGGCAATCACCACCCCGCGCTTCTGGCGCCAGAAGAACCAGTCGCGCTGCTTAGCGCTTTCCAGATGCGTCTGCTCACGCAGCCAGGGCTTTTCGCTCTCCCACCATTCTCCCAGGTGCTGTTGCCAGGCTAGGCCGGTCTCGTTCATTTCGCCGTACAGCGGTTCGGCAAACGGGCAGTTAATGTGCAGCCCGCCGCTGCGCAGTGCGTTCATGGCGTGGTCGAGAGTTGAGACCAGCCAGCTGGCGGGAATATCCTGGGTGGGGCGCGGCAACGAGACCGTCTGTGAAGGATGCGAGGCAAAAATGCCAGGCTGACGAATCGCCTGGTTCGCGCCGCAGTCAATAAGTTCCGGAGGACGATCGGCGGTGAGTAAAATCAGCTTTTCGCCGGTTAACCCCGCTTCAATCAGCGCCGGATAGAGGTTTGCCACCGCCGTGCCGGAAGTCACTATCACCGCCACGGGCGCGTTGCTGACTTTCGCCAGCCCGAGCGCCAGGTGGCCGAGACCACGCTCGTCAAAATGGGTGTGATGAATAAAAGCCCTGTTTTCCGCCGCAGCAAGGGTGAGCGGCGTGGAGCGAGAGCCCGGAGCAATACACACATGCCTGACACCATGGCGGGTCAGGGCTTCAAGGATCACCGTCGCCCAGCGTCGGTTAAAAGAACTTACTGACATGAGATTGTCCAGTATCAAGAATGCGACACAGTATAAATAATAGAAAAAGTCAGAATTTTGATATGAATCGGGATTGCACGAATCAGTATTAATTCCTCAGGAGGAGGGAACGCAGCCCGGCGGCCTTATTTTCGATCTCCTGCCACTCCTGCTCTGGATCGGAGCCGCTGACGATGCCCGCCCCCGCATAAAGACGCAGCGCGGCGTCATGAACGCGGGCGGAGCGTAATGCCACGCAGAACTCGCTTTGATCGCGCGATAAATAGCCCGCCGATCCGGCGTACCACTCCCGGTCAAACGGCTCCACTTTCGCAATAAATTCTCGCGCTGCCTGACGCGGCAGCCCGGCCACCGCCGCCGTCGGTTGCAGAATATGCAGACACTGCTCGTCATCAGACTGTTTGAGTTCGGTCCAGATACAGCGGCGTAAATGCTGCACCTTGCGCAGACGCAGCACCTGCGCTGGGAGGATCTCCAGCGTCCGGGTATGGTGCTGAAGACGCTGGCAGATATCTTCCACCACCAGCATATTTTCCCGCTGATTTTTGTCGTCGTTCATCAGCCAGTCGCCCAGACGCTGGGCCTGCTTATCGTCAGAATGGCTGGCGACGGTGCCTGCCAGCGCTTCAGTGCGCAGCAGCATGCCGCGTCGCCGCCAAAGTCGCTCGGGCGTCGAGCCGAGGAACGCGTTGCTGGCGTCAAAGACCATACAAAAATGATAGCAGTTGAGGTTTAGCGCGCGGCTGGCGGCCATTAGCGCGATGGCGTTCACGGGCTGCTGGCACTGCACGTCTGTTGCACGTGCGAGCACCACTTTCTCAAAATCGCCGCGAGCAAGGGTATCCGTCGCCTGACGAATCAACGCCAGCCATTCCGGTTTTTCCGGATGATGGGTTTCCTGCACAATCTGCACGGACAACGGGCGGATCGGCGCGGCATCGCGCAGGTTATCAATAAACTTCAGTGCGTCACCGGCATCGTCACACAGCGACGTTTCGCTCCACAGTTGCAGGCGCAGCGTGGCGACCCCGCCAGACCGTCGCCAGAGAAGGCGCGGTAAAAACAGCTTTCCCTGTGCCGGGTTGAAGGCGTTCAGGCCGCAGATACGGGTATCATTGGCTACGTCATGGGTGTGCAAAAATCGAGAGGCCGAGGCCAGAGAGTCAAAATGGGCGAGGCTTCCGAGCGCGGCAAGTTCTTCATCACCGCTCCGCTGTTGCCAGTAAAACTGGGGATAGCATCGCTGCACACCCAGCCAGGCCAGCGGATCGAAGGCGTCGTTTAACGGGAAAGAGACATCGAAATGGCGTAAACCGGGTGTAGCGGGTAACGCTTGCGCAAGCTGAGTGCGCAGGCGTTCCAGCGCGATGGAAATCGAATGCACGCGAACCTCTCCCTGTTAAAACCTTACATTATACGGGGTACTGATGATAAATAGCAGTACCCACGTGTAGGGAGGGGTTTACCGGCTTAACGACGGGCTAACAGCAGGCCCAGCACCAGCCCTACGGCCGCACCGACCCCAATGCCCTGCCACGGCTTTTCGTGCACATAATCGTCGGCACGATAAACCGCCTGTTTGGCGCGGTAGTAGTAATTGTCGGATGCGTTGCTGACGCGGTTTTTCACGTCATGCAGCGCCTGCTCGGCGCGGGCTTTAAGCTCAATGTACTTCTGATCGGCAGGATCGCCTGAAGAGCGCAGTACTTCTTCCAGCGTTTCGCTTAACAGCGTTAGATCGTCGTCTGCTCGGGTATCCCAGGATTGAAATGACATATTTTTCTCCATGTTAGTACACCAGTCCGATAACTATAGACAACGTCTCGCTATTGCGCCTGTTTCGCTTCGCGCGCCATACCGATGTGTGGGATGCCATCTTCATCGTAAATGTCCGTGACCGGGGTAAAACCAAAATGGCCATAGAATGATTGCAAATGCGCCTGCGCGCCCAGGTATAACGCCTTGTCTGGCCACCGTTTCTGGCATGCGTCCAGCGTTTTTTCCATCAGCTGATAGCCCAGCTTTTCACCGCGCGCGCTTCCGCTGATAATGACGCGGCCAATGACGACAGGGTCAAAATCCTCTTCGCTTTTCAGAATCCTCGCATACGCCACCAGCTCGTTATCGCGCCAGCCGAGGATGTGCCGGTTCTCGCCGACCAGGTCATCGCCGTCGATATCCTGATACGGGCAGGTTTGTTCAACCACAAAAACTTCGCAGCGCAGTTTGAGCAGGGCGTAGAGTGACTGAATAGTCAGTTCGCTGTGGTGTAGATCTTGCCACTGGATCATGTGTTTCTCCTTCCTGGGGTTCATCACGTTATACTAAACCCCTTCCCATTCGGCAAAGGGCTGATTGCGTTATGGAACTGATTTTTCTGGGTACGTCCGCGGGCGTGCCAACCCGCTCACGAAACGTGACGGCTATTCTGCTGGATCTTAAGCATCCTACCCGCGGCGGGCTGTGGCTGTTTGACTGCGGCGAAGGTACGCAGCATCAGTTGCTGCATACCTCATACCACCCGGGGAAAGTGGATAAAATATTTATCACCCATCTGCACGGCGACCATCTGTTTGGCCTGCCGGGCCTGCTGTGTAGCCGTTCGATGGCCGGTAACGCTAACCCGCTGACCATTTATGGCCCTGCGGGTATTCAGGCATTCGTTGAGACCACGCTGCGCCTGAGCGGCTCGTGGACCGATTATCCGCTGGAGGTGGTTGAGATCGGCGAAGGTCTGGTGTTCGACGACGGAGATTACCAGGTGCGCGCTTACCCGCTTAACCATCCGGTGGAATGCTACGGCTATCGCGTTGAGGAGCATGACAAGCCCGGGGCGCTGAACGCTGCCGCGTTGCAGGCCGATGGGGTGAAACCTGGCCCGCTGTTCCAGCGTCTGAAGCACGGCGAGACCGTCACGCTGGAAGACGGGCGCGTTATCAACGGTCAGGATTACCTTGCGCCGCCGCAGCCGGGCAAAAAACTGGCTATTTTTGGGGATACCGCCCCCTGCCCTTCGGCGCTCCGGCTTGCCGGGGGTGTGGATGTGATGGTGCATGAGGCAACGCTGGAAGCGGCGATGGAAGAAAAAGCCAATAGCCGGGGGCACAGCTCAACGCGTCAGGCCGCGCAGCTGGCGCGCGAGGCTGGCGTCCGGAAACTGATTGTCACTCACGTCAGCTCACGCTATGACGTCCGCGGCTGTGAAAGCCTGCTGGCAGAGTGTCGGGAGGTGTTCCCGGCATGCGAGCTGGCGGAAGATTTTGCTCAGGTCAGCGTTTAGTCCTTCATTTTTCCCTCAGGGTGCCGATAACGATTAAAAGGCCAGCATTTCTCTTGAGGGTATAATGGATAATTTCCAGAAAGATATTGATGACAGGGCGAACCTGACCCAGTCCAACCGTTTTGAACTGTTGCTGTTCCGTCTTGGCACCTCTCTGAACGAAAATAAATCCGAGCTGTTCGGCATCAACGTGTTCAAACTGCGCGAAATTGTGCCGATGCCGACCTTCACCAAACCAGCGGGAATGAAGTCTCCGCTGATGGGGATGGTAAATATTCGCGACCAGGTGATCCCGGTGATCGATCTGGCCGCCGTCGCCGGCTGCAAGCCAGCCACCGGGCTAAACATTTTGCTGATCACCGAATATGCCCGCAGCGTGCAGGCGTTTGCCGTGGAATCGGTGGAGAATATCATGCGTCTCGACTGGAAGCAGGTGCACGCCGCGGAAACCGCCGTCAGCGGTCGCTACATCACCAGCATTGCCTGTCTGGACGATAAGACCGATACCAACGATCTGGCAATGGTGCTCGACGTGGAGCAGATCCTGTATGACATCACCCCGGCGAACCACGATCTGCACGCCACCCATCTGGAAACCACCAAATTCAACGTCAAGCCTGGCTCTGTCGCGATTGTTGCTGAAGACTCGAAAGTAGCGCGCTCAATGCTGGAGAAGGGATTGCGGGCAATGGAGATCCCGGCTCAGCTGCATATCACCGGCAAAGACGCATGGGAGAAAATCACTCAGCTGGCCGCGCAGGCTCAGGCTGAGGGCGTCCCCGTTACCGATAAGATTGCCCTGGTATTAACCGACCTCGAAATGCCGGAGATGGACGGCTTTACGCTGACGCGCAAAATCAAAACTGACCCGGTACTGAAAGATATTCCGGTGGTGATCCACTCGTCTCTTTCCGGCAACGCGAACGAAGATCATATACGCAAAGTGAAGGCTGACGGCTATGTGGCGAAGTTTGAGCTGAATGAGCTGTCGTCGGTGATTGAAGAGGTGCTGGACCGCTCGATGAAGAAGATTGACGGGCCGCTTATAAGCAGGAAGCAGTTAGCTTAGTCGGGTGGCGCTTCGCTTACCCGACCTACAAGACCTGTAGGCCCTGCAAGCGTAGCGCCGCTGGGCAATAAAAAACCCGCCGAGGCGGGTTTTTTGCTTTTACATCAGCGGCATCGCGCGCTGCACAATCTCAATCAGCGGCTGCGGATAGATACCGAAGATTAGCACCAGAAGCGCGGAGATCAGCACCACGATCCCCCCGGCGCTGTACTGCCAGTTGGACGGTGCATCACGGTTGAGCTGCTGAGGCGCGCTCAGGTACAGGCTCACAGCCACACGCAGGTAGTAGTAAAGACCAATCGCGGAGCCGATAACGACACCGGCAGTCAGCCACCACAGACCCGCCTGCACACCGACGGCCAGCACGTAGAACTTACCGATAAAGCCCAGCGTCATCGGGATACCCGCCAGAGAGAGCATCATCACGGTCATTACCGCAGACAGAATCGGACGGTGCCAGAACAGACCACGGTAGGAGAACAGGGAATCTGCATCCGGGCCACGGTACGGGCTGGACATCAGGCTCACCACGCCGAACGCGCCGAGGCTGCTGAACAGGTAACCGGCCAGATACACACCCACGGTTTCCATCGACATCTCACCGCTTTGCAGCGCAATCAGCGCCACCAGCAGGTAGCCCAGATGGGAGATAGAGGAGTAGCCCAGCAGACGCTTAATGTTGGTCTGGCTCAGCGCCATCAGGTTACCGAAGATGATGGAAACGAACGCGATAATGCCCAGCACCACGCGAACCGCTTCGCTGTCACCCACCGGGGCGTACAGGAACAGACGCATGACCACGCCAAAGATAGCGATTTTACTCGCCGTCGCCAGGAAGGTAGAGACCGGCGCTGGCGCACCCTGATAAACGTCTGGCGTCCACAGGTGGAACGGCACCAGAGAGAGTTTAAAGCCAAGGCCTACAATCATCATGCCCAGACCCGCCAGCAGCAGCGGCTCATGCATCATGCCGTCGCCGAGGCTCTTGCCGAGCGCCAGGAAGGAGAGGTTACCCGTCTGTGCATACAGCAGCGCGATACCGAACAGCAGGAACGACGACGCAGCAGCGGACAAGATGGTGTACTTGATCGCCGCTTCCAGTGAGCGTTTCTGGCGGAAGGCGTAACCAATCAGGCCGAACAGCGGCAGTGAGATCAGCTCAATACCGAGGAACAGCGCGGCCATGTGGTTCGCGTTCGCCAGCAGAATGCCGCCCAGTGCGGCAATCAGTACCAGCAGGTAAAACTCTTCTTTGTTGTCGTTGTACCCTTCGAGCCACGGGTACGCAAAGGTACAGGTTGCCAGGCTCGCCAGCAGCACCAGACCGGTGTAGAGCATGGCGTAGCCGTCAACGCGCATCAGCGGCGTGACGTCCATTGCGCCCGCCTGGCCAACAAACCAGAGGGAGACTAACGCAGCGTTCAGACCCAGAACGGACAGGGTCGCATTCAGGAAGTGATTGCGTCGCCACGCAATGGAGAGCATCACAACCACCACCGTCAATCCGACGATCAGCAGCGGTAGCAGCGCGATCAGTTGTTGTGGAGTTATTGTCATGGCGAATTACGGCCTTGTAGTAGAAGCAGAATTAACAAACCACTGCTGGATGTTACCCATCGCGGAGTGCGAGGTATCCAGAATCGGCTGCGGATAGAAGCCCAGCAGCACCAGCAGTACGACCAGCAGCAGGATGATGGACAGCTCACGCAGCGACATCCCCGGCAGTTCTTTAGCAGCAATTTCGCTCTTCGCTTTACCGAAGTAGGCGCGGTGCAGCATCGCCAGCGAGTACACGGAGGCGAACACCAGACCAAAGGTGGAGATGACGGTAATCATCGGAACCACTTTGAAGCTGCCGAACAGAATCATAAATTCGCCAACGAAGTTACC
>NZ_JABMCU010000099.1:0-16482 GCF_013179605.1 Enterobacter sp. CM29
AGCGCATCACGTCCGGCCCGGCGTTGAGCACCATGACGCCTTCGTGCGCGGCGGCGTGCAGGAAATCGCGCGCGCGGCCTTTGTACTGAGGCTTCAGCTCGGCACCGATCAGCAGCCCCATTCCGCGGATGTCGCTGAAGACATCAAACTGTTCGTCAATCTGCTGAAGATGTTTCACAAAAAGGGCGCGTTTCGCATTCACGCCATTCAGGACGTCCGGCGTATTAATGATGTCGAACGCCGCTCCCGCCACGGCGCACGCCAGCGGATTACCGCCGTAAGTGGAGCCGTGTGAGCCCACATGAAATGCGGAAGCAATATCCTGGGTGGTTAGCACCGCGCTGACCGGGAAACCGCCGCCGAGCGCTTTCGCGCTGGTCAGAATATCCGGCGTTACGCCGTAGTGCATATAAGCGAACAGGTCTCCGGTACGCCCCATCCCACACTGCACTTCATCAAACACCAGCAACGCCTGGTGCTCGTCGCACAGCTCACGCAAACCTTGCAGAAATTCCGGGGTGGCCGCCGTGACGCCGCCTTCCCCCTGAATGGGTTCGACCACCACGGCACAGGTGTGATCGTCTATCACCGCTTTAACGGCGTGCAGATCGTTAAACGGCACGTGGATGATATCCGCAGGTTTCGGACCAAAGCCGTCGGAATACTTCGGCTGGCCGCCAACGGAAACGGTAAAGAACGAGCGACCGTGGAAGGCGTTATGGAAGGCGATGATTTTGGTTTTGTACGGACTATGACGCGTGGTTGCGTAGTAGCGCGCAAGCTTAAAGGCGGTTTCGTTGGCTTCGGTGCCGGAGTTCATAAACAGCACGCGTTCGGCGAAGGTGGCATCGATGATCTTACGCCCCAGACGCAGCGCCGGTTCGTTAGTGAACACGTTGCTGGTGTGCCACAGCGTTTCGCCCTGCGTTTTCAGCGCGTCCACCAGCGCAGGATGGCAATGGCCCAGCGCCGTCACCGCAATACCGCCTGCGAAATCAACATACTCGTTGCCCTGCTGATCCCAGACGCGGCTGCCTCTCCCTTTCACCGGGATAAACTCAGCCGGTGCATAAATCGGCAGGATCACTTCATCGAATGTCGCGCGGGTAATTGCTGGTTGTTCAGTTGCCATGTCATGACCATCCATTTTTATGTCACAGTGATTGTGAAAATATAATCACAAAATATGCATAAAAAATCACAACAAGGCAACAGATATTCAGCGATTAAGGAAATTGGCCAGCAGTGCGTGCCCCTGTTCGCTGAGAATGCTTTCCGGGTGGAACTGCACCCCTTCCAGATCGTACTCGCGGTGGCGAATGCCCATGATTTCCTGCGTCTCGCTCCAGGCTGTCACTTCAAAGTCTGCGGGCAGGGTCGGCGGATCAATCACCAGAGAATGGTAGCGCGTCACGGTTAACGGATTGTTTAGCCCCAGGAACACGCCGGTACCGGTGTGCGTGATCGGTGAGGTTTTGCCGTGCATGACTTTCGCGGCACGGACAATGCTGGCGCCAAAGACCTGCGCAATGGCCTGGTGACCCAGGCAGACGCCCAGAATCGGCAGCTTGCCCGCATAGTGGCGGATTACCTCCAGCGAGATACCGGACTCCGACGGCGTACACGGCCCGGGCGAAATCACGATTTTCTGGGGCGCCAGCGCGTCAATGTCAGCCAGCGCGATCTCATCGTTACGGCGGACAACCACCTCTGCCCCCAGTTCACAAAAATACTGGTAAAGGTTCCAGGTAAAGGAATCGTAGTTATCAATCAGCAGAATCATGGCGGCTCCTGAAAAAATGGCCGCCCTATTTTACTCAGATCCCCGCGCTTCGCTCACAACTTTGGCAAAGATAGCATTCAGGGCGGTCAGATCACCCATCGCCCCGCTCTGGTTGGCGGATGCCCAGTCGTCCGGGTCGATCCCCTGCCAGTTCAGCACGTAGCCCGCATGGATCGCCAGCTGTTCAAAGAAGATCCGCTGAGCCACGCCATTACCGCTCATAAACGGATGTAGCATGTTGATTTCACAGTAGTAATGACTGATTCTGTCTGTAAACTCTTCTTTCTGAAGGCCCACCAGATATTTATCGCTTTCCAGCGAAGCCATCAGCTCATTACCCACCTTCTCGATGTACTCGAAATGGCAAAATGGAATGTCGCCCTTGGAAATATCGGCGGTGCGCAGCTCGCCAGCGCCTTTCATTTCGTTGCGGAATAAATGGCGGTGAATAAGGCACAGATGGGGTAAACCCGGTGCAGAAGGCCCCAGTGCCAGCGTCTCGATATCGGGTTCAGCGGGACCCTTGCCTTTTTCAAGGAGGCAACTGGCCTGAAGATTGACGCTACGCTGTTGCTCCCAGAGTCGGGATTTTTGCTTGTCGGTGAGTTTTTTCACTACGCCTCCCTGAATAGTCCGTTTGCCACAAGTATAAGCAGCAAAACGCGCTTTCGCAGGGAGGGCGGAAAGACACGGGCAGGATGTGCCCGTGTGAGGGAACGATTACGGCAGCACTTTCGCGGAGAGAATCACCACTGGCTTAGACGGCACATTCTGGTATGGACCGACATCGTGAGTCTGAACCTGAGAGATCTTATCCGCCACGTCCATGCCTTTCACCACTTTACCGAACACCGCGTAGCCAAAGTCGCGCTGGCCGTGGTCCAGGAAGGCGTTATCCGCCACGTTGAGGAAGAACTGGCTGGTGGCGCTGTCTTTATCCGCCGTACGCGCCATAGAAATGGTGCCGCGCTTGTTCAGCAGGCCGTTATCCGCTTCATTTTTGATTGGCGGGTTAGGCTTTTTCTGCTGCATCTGCTCGTTGAAACCGCCGCCCTGAATCATAAAGCCCGGGATCACGCGGTGGAACGTGGTGTTGTTATAAAAACCACTGTTCACGTAGTCGAGGAAGTTTTTCACGGAAACAGGGGCTTTCTGGCTATCCAGCTCCAGCTCAATATTCCCCGCAGAGGTAGTCAGCAGGACGTGAGGGTCTCCTTTAGCTGCCAGCGCAGCAGGGGAAACGGCAGAAAGAGCAAACACAGCTGCGACAGCCGCCAGTGTTGATTTGAGCATGAGAATTCCTTAACAAAGCGCAGTATAAAAAGCGAATGGCTTGATTCTAAAGAGCAGTATGACCCCAGACCAGTCTTTTACCTAATTTTACGAAATTGAAACAATTATTACCGCGCAAACGATTGTTCACCCCGCGATATAATGTGATCTCCATCACGTTAAAGCCTGCAATTGTGCTCAATATTTTCTGAAAAGATTTAATTAGATCACTTTCGCGACTAAAATCTGCCCGCTCAAACGCAGTCATTGCGTTTTTCTTTACTTTTAACAGGCCAGACATGACTAACAGCAATCGCATCAAGCTCACATGGATCAGCTTCTTCTCCTACGCCCTGACCGGCGCGTTGGTGATCGTCACCGGGATGGTGATGGGAAATATCGCAGACTACTTCCAGTTGCCCGTTTCCAGCATGAGCAATACCTTCACTTTCCTGAACGCGGGGATCCTGATCTCTATTTTCCTTAATGCCTGGCTGATGGAAATCGTGCCGCTGAAAACCCAGCTGCGCTTCGGCTTCGTGCTGATGGTTGCCGCCGTGGCGGGCCTGGTGCTGAGCCACAGCATCGCCCTCTTCTCTGCCGCCATGTTCGTGCTGGGCCTGGTAAGCGGGATCACCATGTCGATCGGTACGTTCCTGATCACCCATATGTATGAAGGTCGCCAGCGCGGCGCGCGTCTGCTGTTCACCGACTCCTTCTTCAGCATGGCCGGGATGATTTTCCCGATGGTCGCCGCGTATCTTCTGGCGCGCAGCATTGAGTGGTACTGGGTGTACGCCTGCATTGGTCTGGTCTATGTCGCGATCTTTATTCTCACCTTCGGCTGCGAGTTCCCGGTGCTGGGCAAAAAAGCGCAGACTACGTCTGAGCCAGTTGCGAAAGAAAAATGGGGTATCGGCGTGCTGTTCCTTTCCATCGCCGCGCTGTGTTACATCCTGGGCCAGCTGGGCTTTATCTCCTGGGTTCCTGAGTATGCGAAAGGTCTGGGCATGAGTCTGAACGACGCGGGTAAACTGGTGAGCGATTTCTGGATGTCTTACATGTTCGGCATGTGGGCGTTTAGCTTTATCCTGCGCTTCTTCGACCTGCAACGGATCCTGACCGTTCTGGCGGGTCTGGCAACCGTGCTGATGTATCTGTTCATCAACGGTTCCCCGGAGCATATGCCGTGGTTCATCCTGACCCTGGGCTTCTTCTCCAGCGCGATTTATACCTCGATCATCACCCTTGGCTCTCTTCAGACCAAAGTGGCCTCGCCAAAGCTGGTGAACTTCGTGCTGACCTGCGGCACCATCGGCACCATGCTGACCTTCGTGGTCACGGGCCCAATTGTGGCGCACAGCGGCCCGCTGGCGGCGCTGCATACCGCTAACGGTCTGTACGCCGTGGTGTTCATCATGTGTTTCGTGCTGGGCTTTGTGACCCGTCACCGTCAACACAACCCGGCAACAGCTACCCACTAATCGCCGTAACCCCTTTGCGTACTGCAAAGGGGTTTTCTCCTGCTCACCCGCCCTGCCCGCCGATGGGTAAAAAACCCCACCAAAGTTGTGCGAAAAACAAGCAAGCACAAAAATCAAACAATATCCGTCACTTATAAAAATCCTGACAAATCATAGATATACCCCCTAAGGGGTAGGTGAAGGCGTATTTGATTTGCATCAATAAGTGCCCCTGCTGAATCGTTAAGGTAGGCAGTAATAGAAAAGAAATCGAGGCAAAAATGAGCAAAGTCAGACTCGCTATCATCGGTAACGGCATGGTCGGCCACCGCTTTATTGAGGATCTTCTCGATAAAGCCGATGCTAACCAGTTCGATATTACCGTGTTCTGTGAAGAACCCCGCAAGGCGTACGACCGTGTGCACTTGTCTTCCTACTTCTCTCACCATACCGCCGAAGAACTCTCTCTGGTGCGCGAAGGTTTCTACGAGAAGCATGGCGTAAAAGTGCTGGTGGGCGAACGCGCTATCACCATCAACCGTCAGGAGAAAGTGATCCACTCCAGCGCCGGACGCACGGTTTTTTACGATAAGCTGATCATGGCGACAGGCTCGTATCCGTGGATCCCGCCGATTAAAGGTTCGGAAACCCAGGATTGCTTCGTTTACCGTACCATTGAAGACCTCAACGCCATTGAATCCTGCGCACGTCGAAGCAAACGCGGCGCGGTTGTCGGTGGTGGTCTGCTGGGTCTGGAAGCGGCAGGCGCACTGAAAAACCTCGGCGTTGAAACCCACGTCATCGAATTTGCCCCGATGCTGATGGCGGAACAGCTGGACCATATGGGTGGCGACCAGTTACGCCGTAAAATCGAAAGCATGGGCGTGAAGGTTCACACCAGCAAGAACACCAAAGAGATCGTGCAGGAAGGCACTGAAGCGCGTAAAACCATGCGCTTTGCCGACGGCAGCGAGCTGGAAGTGGATTTCATCGTCTTCTCCACCGGCATTCGCCCGCGCGACAAGCTGGCTACTCAGTGCGGTCTGGCCGTTGCGTTGCGCGGCGGGATCATGATCAACGATACCTGCCAGACCTCCGATCCGGACATCTACGCCATCGGCGAATGCGCCAGCTGGAATAACCGCGTATACGGTCTGGTTGCACCTGGGTACAAAATGGCGCAGGTCGCCGTTGACCATATCCTCGGCAGCGAAAATGCCTTCACCGGCGCAGACATGAGCGCGAAGCTGAAGCTGCTGGGCGTGGACGTGGGCGGTATTGGCGATGCGCATGGTCGCACCCCGAACTCCCGCAGCTATGTTTATCTGGACGAAAGCAAAGAAGTCTACAAACGTCTTATCGTCAGCCAGGACAACAAAACCCTGCTCGGGGCGGTGCTGGTGGGCGACACCAGCGACTTCGGCAACCTGCTCCAGCTGGTGCTGAACGCCATTGAGCTGCCGGAAAACCCGGATGCGCTGATCCTCCCGGCGCACGCCTCCAGCGGTAAGCCGTCCATCGGCGTGGATAAACTGCCGGACAACGCGCAAATCTGCTCCTGCTTCGACGTCACCAAAGGCATGCTGATCTCCGCCATTAACAAAGGCTGCCACACCGTTGCGGCGCTGAAGGCGGAAACCAAAGCCGGGACCGGCTGCGGCGGCTGTATCCCGCTGGTCACCCAGGTGCTGAACGCCGAGCTGGCAAAACAGGGCATTGAAGTGAACAACAACCTGTGCGAGCACTTCGCTTACTCTCGCCAGGAGCTGTACCACCTGATCCGCGTGGAAGGCATTAAGTCCTTCGACGAACTGCTGGAGAAACACGGCCAGGGCTACGGCTGTGAAGTATGTAAGCCTACCGTCGGTTCCCTGCTGGCGTCCTGCTGGAACGAATATGTGCTCAAACCAGAACACACTCCGCTTCAGGACACCAACGATAACTTCCTGGCCAATATTCAGAAAGACGGGACTTACTCGGTGATCCCGCGTTCTGCCGGGGGAGAAATTACCCCTGAGGGGCTGGTCGCCGTGGGCCGTATCGCCCGTGAGTTTAATCTGTACACCAAAATCACCGGTTCCCAGCGTATCGGCCTGTTCGGTGCGCAGAAAGATGATCTGCCGGAAATCTGGCGTCAGCTGATTGAGGCGGGCTTCGAAACCGGTCACGCGTACGCCAAGGCGCTGCGCATGGCGAAAACCTGCGTGGGTAGCACCTGGTGCCGCTACGGCGTGGGCGACAGCGTGGGCTTCGGCGTCGAGCTGGAAAACCGCTACAAAGGTATCCGTACGCCGCACAAAATGAAGTTCGGCGTCTCAGGGTGTACCCGTGAATGTGCGGAAGCACAGGGTAAAGACGTGGGTATTATCGCCACCGAGAAAGGCTGGAACCTGTACGTGTGCGGTAACGGCGGGATGAAACCTCGCCACGCCGATCTGCTGGCTGCCGATCTCGATCGCGATACGCTGATCAAATACCTCGACCGCTTCATGATGTTCTACATTCGTACCGCCGATAAGCTGACCCGTACCGCGTCATGGCTGGATAATCTCGAAGGCGGCATCGACTATCTGAAGTCAGTCATTATCGACGACAAGCTGGGCCTGAATGAACAGCTGGAATCCGAGATGACTCGCCTGCGCGAGGCGGTTATCTGCGAGTGGACCGAAACCGTGAACACGCCAGCGGCGCAGACGCGCTTCAAACACTTTATCAACAGCACCCAGCGCGACCCGAACGTGCAGGTGGTGCCGGAGCGCGAACAGCATCGTCCAGCGACCCCGTATGAACGTATTCCGGTGATGCTGGTGGAGGAAAACGCATGAGCCAGTGGGTAAACATCTGCAACATTAACGACATTCTGCCAGCAACCGGCGTCTGTGCCCTGCTGGGCAACGAGCAGGTAGCGATTTTCCGCCCTCGCCACGATGAACAGGTTTTTGCCATCAGCAATATCGACCCGTTCTTCGAGGCCAGCGTGCTCTCCCGCGGTCTGATTGCGGAGCACCAGGGCGAACTGTGGGTTGCCAGCCCGCTGAAAAAGCAGCGCTTCCGCTTAACCGACGGGCGCTGCATGGAAGATGAAAGCTTCTCGGTCAAACACTACGACGTCCGCGTGAAGGACGGCGAGGTGCAGCTGAAAGCGTAACCCCTCGCCTTTTCAATAGGAAAGGCTTATGACCCCTTATGGGTAACGGCAGGAAAAACCGTATGTTCTGTACGATTCCTGCTGTTATCCTGACGTCAATTCTTCCCCCGCCATGAATACTGTGAGGTAACGTCGTGGATCACCTGCCGATTTTTTGTCAATTACGCAACCGCGACTGCCTGCTCGTGGGCGGCGGCGATGTGGCTGAACGCAAGGCGCGCCTGCTGTTAGAGGCGGGCGCCCGACTGACCGTTAACGCCCTCACCTTCGCCCCACAGTTTGACGTCTGGGCGCAGGAAGGGATGCTCACGCAGGTGCAGGGCGAATTTGATGAATCCCTGCTGGATACCTGCTGGCTGACCATCGCCGCAACGGATAACGATGACGTTAACCAGCGCGTCAGCGACGCCTGCGAAGCGCGCCGCATCTTCTGTAACGTGGTGGATGCGCCGAAAGAGGCGAGCTTTATCATGCCATCCATTATCGACCGCTCGCCGCTGATGATTGCGGTGTCGTCCGGTGGCCGCTCGCCCGTTCTTGCCCGTCTGCTGCGGGAAAAACTGGAAGCCGTGCTGCCTCAACACCTTGGTCAGATTGCCCATTACGCCGGGCAGCTGCGTTCCCGCGTGAAGCAAACCTTCGCAACCGTGGGCGAACGCCGTCGCTTCTGGGAGAAGTTCTTTGTCAACGACAGGCTGGCGCAGTCGCTAGCCAATCAGGACGCCAAAGCGGTTGAAGAGACGACCGAGCAACTCCTCTCTGAACCGCTGGATCATCGCGGTGAAGTGGTACTGGTGGGCGCAGGTCCCGGCGATGCGGGCTTGCTGACGCTGAAGGGTCTCCAGCAGATCCAGCAGGCGGACATCGTGGTATATGACCGTCTGGTCTCTGATGACATCATGAATCTGGTGCGCCGCGATGCTGACCGCGTATTCGTCGGCAAACGGGCAGGTTATCACTGCGTACCGCAGGAGGAGATCAACCAGATCCTGCTGCGGGAAGCGCAAAAAGGTAAGCGCGTGGTGCGTCTGAAAGGGGGCGATCCGTTTATCTTTGGTCGCGGCGGCGAGGAGCTGGAAACTCTCTGCAACGCGGGCATTCCGTTCTCCGTGGTGCCGGGCATTACGGCGGCATCCGGCTGTTCTGCCTATTCCGGCATTCCGTTAACCCATCGCGACTATGCCCAGAGCGTGCGCCTGGTGACAGGCCACCTGAAAACCGGCAGCGAGCTGGACTGGCATAATCTGGCCGCTGAAAAGCAGACTCTGGTCTTCTACATGGGGCTAAATCAGGCAGCCACGATTCAGGCGAAACTGCTGGAGCACGGCATGGAAGCAGATATGCCGGTCGCGCTGGTAGAAAACGGTACCGCCATTACGCAGCGCGTGGTCGATGGCGTACTGACGCAGCTGGGCGAGCTGGCGCAGCAGGTTGAAAGCCCGGCGCTGATCGTGGTGGGCCGCGTGGTAGCACTGCGTGAAAAACTGAACTGGTTCTCCAGCCACTAACGCACAATCTCTCTCCCGGGAGTAGTCTTGAAGCGGACTACTCCCTTCTTACCTCAGTCGATAACATACCGCCTGCGTAATGGAACTTTTCCATTTATTCCCTCGTGTTACATCCAATTTTTTGATTTTATTGACAAGGAATGCGTATGTTCAAACTGGCAAAAGCTGCCGTTCTGGTCGGCCTGTTAACAACTCTGACGGCCTGCACCGGTCACGTTCAAAATACTAAAAATAATTGCAGCTACGATTACCTGCTGCATCCGGCAATCTCCATTTCGAAGATCATTGGCGGTTGCGGCCCGGCGGCACAGCAGTAAGCGTTTTTCAGGCGTAAAAAACCGGGGATTTCCCGGTTTTTTTGTTTCGTCAGTTTTGTCGGGTGGCGGCTCCGCCTTACCCGACCTACACGGTCCCGTAGGCCGGGTAAGCGTAAGCGCCACCCGGCAAAGCGGCTTAAGGTTTCGCCACAAACCCAATCGCGTCGTACACCGCTTTCAGGGTTTCGGAGGCGCGCGCGCTGGCTTTTTCCGCGCCCTCTTTCATCACTTTTTGCAGGAAAGCTTCGTCGTTACGGTAACGGTGATAGCGCTCCTGCAACTCGGTCAGCATGCCGGAAACGGCGTCTGCCACTTCACCTTTCAGGTGGCCGTACATTTTGCCTTCAAAGTGTTTTTCCAGCTCAGGGATGCTCTGTCCGGTCACACCGGAGAGAATGTCCAGCAGGTTGGATACGCCCGCTTTGTTCTGCACGTCGTAGCGCACCACTGGCGGCTCGTCGGAGTCGGTCACCGCACGCTTGAGCTTTTTCACCACCGATTTCGGATCTTCCAGCAGGCCGATAACGTTGTTGCGGTTATCGTCAGACTTGGACATCTTTTTGGTCGGCTCCAGCAGCGACATCACGCGCGCGCCGGATTTCGGAATAAACGGCTCAGGCACTTTGAACACGTCGCCGTAAAGCGCATTGAAGCGCTGGGCGATATCGCGGCTCAGCTCCAGGTGCTGCTTCTGATCTTCGCCCACTGGTACCTGGTTGGTCTGGTACAGCAGAATATCTGCCGCCATCAGCACCGGATAATCAAACAGACCGGCGTTGATGTTTTCAGAGTAGCGCGCAGATTTATCCTTGAACTGGGTCATGCGGCTCAGCTCGCCGAAATAGGTGTAGCAGTTCAGCGCCCAGCCCAGCTGCGCGTGCTCTGGCACGTGAGACTGAACAAAAATGGTGCTCTTCTCGGGATCGATACCGCACGCCAGGTACAGCGCCAGCGTATCAAGCGTCGCCTTGCGCAGCTTCTCGGGATCCTGACGCGCGGTGATAGCATGCAAATCCACGATGCAGTAAATGCAGTGGTAGTCATCCTGCATGCTCACCCACTGACGTAACGCACCCATGTAGTTACCAATGGTCAGTTCACCTGAAGGCTGTGCGCCACTAAAAACGATGGGCTTAGTCATTATTCAATTCCTGATGTTCACTGTGCGAAAGCCCGAGTGCGGGCAACAAATCTTTGAAGTGGTCGAACACAACGTCCGGCTCACTCAGCGTAATGGCTTCACCGTAGTTGTAGCCGTAGGTCAACCCAACAGACGGGCAACCTGCCGCTCTGGCAGCCAGAATATCATTGCGGGAATCCCCGACAAAGAGCAGCTCCGCAGGCGCTAAGGATAATTTTCCTGCCACCAGCAATAGCGGTTCCGGATGCGGCTTTTTATTCTGCACGTCATCGCCGCCCACAATTACGGAGAAGTATTTCGCGATATCCAGCGCTTCCAGCAGAGGCGCAACGAACGGTGTTGGCTTGTTGGTCACCAGCCCCAGCGGGATGCCTTTCGCATGTAGCGCGCTCAGCGTTTCAGCGACATCCGGGAACAGGAAGCTACCCTCTTCGACGGTCTCTTCGTAGAAACGGTCGAACAGTTTGCGCAGAATACGCTGCTGCTCATCCTGGGGAATATCCGCGTGGTCAACACTCGGTTTCCCTTGCGCAGAACGCTGAGAGGCACGTTCCTGACGAGCCCAGGTCAGCGCGCGCTCCATCAGCACGTCTGCACCGTTACCAATCCACGTCACGACGCGCTCTTCGCCCGCAACGGGGAGTTCAAGGGCATACAGCGCCTGATCGACGGCGCGGGTTAATCCAGGCGCGCTGTCGACCAGCGTGCCGTCGAGGTCAAATGCTACACCCCGAATAGCCTGCAATTTATCCATGACTTACCTTCGCCAGTTCACGGCGCATTTCATCAATGACTTTTTTGTAATCCGGTTGATCGAAGATGGCGGAGCCTGCGACGAACATATCCGCTCCTGCCGCCGCAATCTCACCGATGTTATTGACCTTCACGCCGCCATCCACTTCCAGGCGAATATCATAGCCAGACTCATCAATACGGCGGCGCACTTCACGCAGTTTGTCGAGGGTCTGAGGGATAAACGACTGGCCGCCAAAGCCCGGGTTGACGGACATCAGCAGGATCACGTCCAGCTTGTCCATCACGTAGTCGAGATAGCTCAGCGGGGTCGCCGGGTTAAAGACCAGCCCCGCCTTACAGCCGTTCTCTTTGATCAGCTGTAGCGTGCGGTCAACGTGTTCGGAGGCTTCCGGGTGGAAAGTGATGATGCTGGCACCCGCCGCGGCGAAATCAGGCACGATGCGATCAACCGGTTTCACCATCAGATGCACGTCAATGGGCGCGGTGATCCCGTAGTTACGCAGCGCTTTAAGCACCATCGGACCGATGGTCAGGTTGGGAACGTAGTGGTTATCCATAACGTCGAAATGGACGACATCCGCGCCAGCCGCGAGAGCTTTGGCAGTGTCTTCACCCAGGCGGGCAAAATCGGCCGACAGAATTGAGGGGGCAATCAAAAACTGTTTCATCCGCATCTCCTTGAAATGTGTTTACCGGCGGGCAAAGGCTCAGGGTCGATAAAGCGCCAGAAGTTCGTCCACCTTTTTACGTGTGCCGCCATTGCTACTAATGCTACGCCGCACTTTTACCTGAAAATGCTTCGCGGCTTTGTACCATTCGCGCGTATCAGGCGTGTCGTGATTCGAAATTAACACCGGAATTCTTTTGCTGACCAGCTTTTCCGCCATCTCAGCCAGACGCGCCTGCTCGGCCGGGCTGAAGCTGTTGGTGTGGTAGGCGGTGAAATTTGCCGTGGCAGACAGCGGCGCGTAAGGCGGATCACAGTAGACCACCGAGTTTACACCCGCCAGCTCCATGCACTCTTCATAGGAGAGACAGTAGAACTCGGCATTCTGCGCTTTTTCAGCAAAGTGATACAGCTCGTCCTGCGGGAAATAGGGACGCTTATAGCGGCCAAACGGCACGTTAAACTCGCCACGCAGATTATACCGGCACAGACCGTTGTAGCCATGGCGGTTGAGATAAAGAAACAACAGCGCGCGACGGAACGGGTCCTGGCTCTGATTAAACTCAGCGCGGAACTGATAGTAAATGTCCGGGTTGTTGTTCTCTGGCGTAAACAGCTTCCGCGCCTCTTCCACATACTCATCGGTACGCAGTTTGACGATGTTATAGAGGCTGATAAGGTCGCTGTTGATATCCGCCAGGATATAACGAGAAAAATCGGTATTCAGGAACACCGATCCAGCACCCACGAAGGGCTCGATAAGACACTCGCCTTTCGGCAGGTGCTTTTTAATATCGTCGAGCAGGGGGTATTTCCCCCCTGCCCATTTCAGAAAAGCGCGATTTTTTTTCATGCTGACTAACTGATTACACCTTCTCCGGCTGTGGAGAAAGCTCCGACAGCATCCTGCGCTTTAAACATTACTTCAGATCGGCCTGCACCTGATGAATCGGCTTCGCCCACGGGTTTTTCGCCTGCACGTCGGCTGGCAGCGTGGAAACGGCACGTTTTGCTTCATCTTTTGAGGCATAAACTCCGCTTACCAGAACGTACCAAGGCTGTCCGTTACGGGTCGTCTGATAAACCACATAGTTTTTCAGATTCGATTTCTTCGCCCAGGCGTTGAGGTTGTCGTAGTTAGACGAACTGCTCAGCTGCAACGTGTAGTTGCTGGATGATGCGGATTTCAGAGAACCCACGTTACCCGTCGTTTTACCTGCCGCGGTGCTGGATGCGCTAGCGGTTGGCGTAGCAGCCGGTGCCGCAGTTGCAGCAGGCGCGGTTGTGGTCGCCGTTGCTTTAGGTGCAGCGGTTGCCGCAGGCGTTGGCGCTTTAACCGGTTGGCTCACCGCAGGTTTTGTCTGCGCTGGCGCTTTCGTTTCTGGCGCTTTTGCCACGGTCTGCGGTTTCGTCTCACGCTTCGGCTCAATCACAGCCTGCTTACGCTCCTGACGCGGCGCAGTCTGGGTATGGCGCGGTTTGGTTTCCGTTGCCGCCGTTTGCTGCTGGGCATTGCTGCCATGAACTGGCGCAACGGTGGCAGGTTCAGTAGGCAGCGTGGAGTTCACCACGGCAGCGTTAACCTGCTCCTGATTCTGCGGCTGCGTCAGCGCGTTATTCAGATCGCCCTGAACTTCAACACGCTGCTGGCCCTCCGGCGTAACAGGCGCCTGGCCCTGAGTTGGGGTCGCAGAGACGGGCGGCAGAGAGATATCCTGACCGGCGCTGGTGTTACCTGCGGTCTGCTCTGCGGAAGTGGTGCCCGGCGCTGGCTGAGCGCCATTCGCCTGGTTGCTCGCATCGTTACCAGACAGGTCGATGCTCTTCTCGGCAGACGCTGTCTGCTCGGTAGAATGGGTAGAAGGTGCTTTTAGCGCGGAACCAATGCCGACAATCAGCAATACCAGAACCAGAACGCCAAGGCCCATCATGATGTACTGACGGGAGGCCGGTTTTGCCGCTACCGCTTTTTTACGTTTGCGCGGACGACGTTCAACAGGCTGTTCATCCATTAACTCTTCTTCGGATTCATACTCCTCGTCTTCACGCTCATTTCGCGCGTTACGGCTACGCGAAGGGCGACGATCGTCTGCATCCAGATCGACATCGTCAAAGTTGATCTGCGGCTCGTTATCACGTTCTGAAGATTGACGAGAACGACCAGTACGACGATCGCTGGGATCGGGTTTCAGCTCGTCTTCTGGTTTGAATTCATCCATTTAACACCCCACTCAAAGGCTTCTGCCAACGACTCTGCATTTACCTGAAGCTAAAACGACCACCTGTTACAGCAGCCTGACCTTTCTAGTTGTTACGCCTGCTGACAATCAGCAATAGCGCCAAGTACGACTTCGTGCGGCACTCCGCCGCGCACTTCACTTTTCCCTATTGCAAGCGGGAGTACCAGACGCATCTCACCTGCCAATACTTTTTTATCGCGCATCATGTGGGGAAGGTACGCTTGCGCAGACATTTCCTGCGGACCATTCACCGGCAAGCCAGCACGTTTAAGCAACGTGATGATACGTGCTGTCTCTTCCGGCCTGAACTGCCCCAGACGTTCAGAGGCACGGGCCGCCATGACCATTCCGGCAGCGACAGCTTCACCGTGAAGCCAGTTACCGTAGCCCATTTCGGCTTCGATCGCATGACCAAACGTATGCCCCAGATTCAGTAAAGCACGTAAGCCGGTTTCACGCTCATCTGCGGCAACGACTTCTGCTTTCAGCTCACAGCACCGGCGAATACAGTAGGCCATTGCCTGCCCATCGAGGCGCAGCAGCGCATCCATATTCTCTTCCAGCCAGGTGAAGAACTCACCGTCAAGAATAATGCCGTATTTGATCACTTCTGCAAGGCCGGACGCCAGTTCGCGCGCTGGCAAGGTTTGCAGACAGTCGATATCCACCACCACCGATGCAGGCTGGTAGAACGCGCCAATCATGTTTTTGCCGAGCGGATGGTTAACCGCCGTTTTACCGCCCACAGAAGAATCGACCTGTGAGAGCAACGTGGTTGGAATTTGAATAAAGCGCACACCGCGCTGGTAGCTGGCGGCTGCAAAACCGGTCAGATCGCCCACAACGCCGCCGCCCAGGGCAAGCAGTGTTGTATCACGACCGTGCGGTTTTTGCAGAAGTGCGGTAAAGACGGTATCCAGTACCGTCAGGCTTTTGTACTGCTCGCCATCGGGCAGAATCACACTGTCGACCTTCACGCCCGCCTGCTCAAGCAGGTGGCGTACACGGTCGAGATAAAGCGGAGCCAGCGTCTCGTTGGTGACCAGCATCGCCTGATCACCCGCTTTCAGTGGTAAGAAGGAAGCTGGATCGTTAAACAAACCAGCCGCGATGGTGATAGGGTAACTACGTTCCCCGAGAGTAACTGTAATCCTCTCCATGACGCGACATCCACCTTAAATGCTTTTACCCGCAGGCGAGTGTATATAAAGCCAGAATCAGTTGCTTTCCAGCATATGAATAATCTGGTTTGCAACCACTTTAGCGCTTTGATCGTCAGTACGAATGGTCACATCAGCAATCTCTTCGTACAGAGGATTGCGTTCATCGGCCAAAGCTTCCAGAACTTCACGTGGCGGTGTTTCAACCTGCAACAACGGGCGCTTTTTATCACGCTGCGTGCGTGCCAGCTGTTTTTCGATGGTCGTCTCAAGATAGACCACTACGCCACGGGCGGAGAGACGGTTGCGGGTTTCGCGAGATTTTACAGAGCCGCCGCCTGTTGCCAGCACAATGCCCTGTTTTTCCGTGAGTTCGTTGATCACTTTTTCTTCTCGGTCACGGAAACCTTCTTCGCCTTCTACGTCGAAGACCCAGCCCACATCCGCTCCGGTTCGTTTCTCAATCTCTTGATCAGAATCGTAAAATTCCATATTGAGTTGTTGAGCTAACTGACGCCCAATAGTGCTTTTGCCGGCACCCATAGGCCCAACCAGAAAGATATTGCGTTTCTCTGCCATTTTTTCGGTACTACTAAGACTATTCGTTAATGGTAATCCCCGCTGCGCAGACACCCGGCGTAGCAGGACATGAACTGAAACCTCATTTGCAATAGAGCGAGAGTCAGACGAAAAATTATCTCAATACTCCGGCTTGTTTGGCAACTGATTAAATCACCGTTCCCGGCGCATAAGGAAATAAGACGTAAGTCCAACTCAAATCGGTACTCCTTGTATGCTAATTCATGCCCCACGTCAAACATCTGCAACAAACTGAATGCAAAATCATTGCGGGGATCGTTACCCATTAATGAATACTGACCAGACGTGGCGTGATAAACACCACTAACTCGCGCCGTTCGTTATCTTTTCCGTCATGGCGGAACAACTGACCCAGCCACGGAATGTTGCCCAGCACGGGCACGCTGTCGCGTCCGGTTTTATTCTTTTGCGAAAAGATCCCGCCCAG